>JACDQN010000125.1 GCA_015657575.1 Sphingopyxis sp. | reverse complement strand
GCCCAAGCCGGCATTCTAGAGATTCTAGCTTCGATAATGCGTAGATCAGAAGAAGATGCACAGATCGGTTATTACCCACTCACAGCCCATAAGTCTTCATAAGCAAAGGCAAACAACCTTCTCTTCAGCAGGACAAGCGTCGATTCGCGCGAAAGAAAAGCAGGCTAAGCTCGAGAAGATAATTTCCAAATCTCGCTGGCTCTTGCCCAATGAAGTTTCATGCTACGCACTTGAAAATGGTAAAGCTATCGACTTGATCGGATCTGATGGTTTGATATCTACAGATTATATCGATGAAGTATCTCAAGACATAGTCGAAGAATTTGAGAAGCTTGTTGATCTATGACGCAAGATATTGGCTGGGACGCTTGTAGCAATCCCAAGAAATTCAAGAAGATTGTCCTTACCGAGCGGGGAAAGGCGGCGATATTCGAAAATCTTACTTTTGAAACATACACGGTCACAAAGGTCGACGGGTGCGTGCAATGTGACGGCCCAAAAGTAGATTTCGCGGTCGCGGACGGATCGGGCAGAAGGGTGCTAATAGAATTGAAAGGCCGAGACGTAGAGCACGGTATCGATCAGATAGCTAACACGCTTGGATGCATGAAAAAGTCCGGAGTAGTATCAAAAAGCATAGCTGCGCTCATAGTTTGCACGAAGGTGCCCATCGCTGTGTCCCGCAGTCAACGGCTTATCGCAGCGTTAAAGAAGCAAGGCGTTTCAAAGACAAAGATAAAATCTCGCCAATGGGCGGGAACATTTGACGAGTTGTTTTGAACAGTGACACTTCCATGACACTCTCTGTCACAAACGCGTCACACAAATCCATCAGAGGGGAGTCAGCGAGTCGCCGCAGGGGTGGCGGCTTGGTTCGGTAACGACCCCCTCTACAGGATCTATCCCATGGCCAATAAATTCGCCCTCGCCGCCTGCGTCGCGACCGTCGCGCTGGCGCTTTCCGCGTGCCAGGACCAGGCGTCCTCGGGCGGCGCGGCGCGCGATTATATCAGCGCGGTCGGTTCATCGACCGTCTATCCCTTTGCCACCGCGGTCGGCGAGAAGTTCGCCGAAGCGACGGGCAACAAGACCCCCAAGATCGACAGCACCGGCACCGGCGGCGGCTTCGAGCGCTTCTGCTCGGGCGTCGGCGGTGAAACGCCCGACATCGCGAACGCGTCGCGCCGCATGAAGAAGAAGGAATTCGACACCTGCGCCGCGAACGGCGTCAAGGACATCGTCGAAATCCAGATCGGCATCGACGGCATCGCGCTGGGCGAAGCTTCGCGCGGCCCCGGCTTCAAGCTGTCGGAAGAGGATGTTTACAAGGCGCTTGCCGCCAACCCCTATGGCAAGCCCAACACCGCCAAGACGTGGAAGGACGTCAACCCGGCCCTCCCCGCCGTCGCCATCTCGGTCTTCGGCCCGCCGTCGACAAGCGGCACTTACGATGCGTTCAAGGAACTGATCCTCGGCAAGGGCTGCGACGCCAACCCCGAGATGAAGGCGCTGAAGGACAGCGACAAGGACAAGCACGAAGCGACCTGCACCACGCTGCGCGGCGCGCCCTTCTATGTCGAGCAGGGCGAGAATGACAATTTGATCATCTCGAAGCTCGACAAGAACCCGACCAGCCTCGGCATCTTTGGTTTCAGCTACCTCGACGCCAACAAGGACAAGATCAAGGCGGTTCCGGTGCAGGGCGTGTCGCCCACCTATGCCGCGATCGCCGACGGCAGCTATCCGGGTTCGCGCCCGCTGTTCATCTACGTCAAGAAGGCGCATGTCGGCGTCGTCCCCGGCCTCGCCGAATATGTCGCCGAGTTCCTGAAGGGCGCGGGCACCGGCGGCTATCTGAACGCCAAGGGGCTGATCGTGGCGCCGAAGGATGTTGCCGACGCGGCCGCGGCCAATGCCAAGGGCATGACCGTTCTCGACGGCGCGCAGTTGAAGTAAGTTTCCTCCCGCTGGTGGCCGGGATGGGCTATGCCCGGACCGGCCGCCGACTTTCTGCTCTCCCCTTTCCCGTTGGCGCCACGTCCCCGCTCGCATCGAGCGAAGTCGAGATGCCTCGAAGGACCGTAATGCCGATGGGTGTCTCGACTCGCTCGACACAAACGGAAACGGGACGTTCGATTTGAACGGAATAGGATATGAGAGTCATGAAATTGCCACGTCGGCCCGCTTTGGGTCGGCGACGACGAGCCTAGACGCCAACCGGGGACCCACGTGACTTTCAACGCCGCCGCCTTACTGCTCCTGATAGCGGGTCTCGCGCTGATTGGCTGGCTGGCCGGCCGCGCGCGGTCGGGCCTGCTTGCGGGCCGTTCGGGCGCCAAGCTCCACTCGCGTCCGCAATATCATGGCTGGTACGTCGCGCTGTGGCTGTTCGCGCCCGCTGCGATCTTCCTCGCGGTCTGGTCCTCGGTGTCGCCGGGGCTGATCACCAACGAGGTGCTGGCGAGCCCGGCGGCGCAGAATTTGCCCGCGTTCGGGTTCGAGCGTTCGGCGATCCTGTCCGACGCGCGCGGTGTTGCGCTGGGCAATCAAGCCGCGGTGCGCCTGCCCGCCGCGGCGCCGCTCGTCGCGCCCTATGCCGATGCCACGCACAAATATGCGTGGATCGGCATCGGCGCGATGCTGGCGCTGGCGCTGGCGGGCGGGCTTTACGCCTTTACGCGCATCCGCCCCGATTTCCGGGCGCGGACGCGGGTCGAGAAGATCGTGATGCTGGTGCTGCTGCTCGCCTCGCTCGTCGCGATCCTGACGACCTTCGGCATCGTCTTGTCGCTACTCTTCGAATCGATCCGCTTCTTCCAGCTGGTCTCGCCCGCCGAACTCTTGTTCGGGACCAACTGGGCACCGACGAGCGGCGCGCCGCAAGAGGGCACCTTCGGCGGTATTCCGCTGTTCTGGGGCACGATCCTGATCGGCGCGATCATCGCGATGATCGTTGCCATTCCCATTGGGATGATGACCGCGGTGTATCTTACCCAATATGCCGCACCGACGGTGCGCAAATGGGTGAAGCCTTTGCTCGAGATCCTCGCGGGCGTGCCGACGGTCGTTTACGGCTATTTCGCCGCGCTGACGGTGGCGCCGGCGCTGCGCGAATTCGCGGTGATGCTCGGCATTCCCAATGCCTCGACCGAAAGCGCGCTTGCCGCGGGTATCGTGATGGGCGTGATGATCATCCCCTTCGTCTCGTCGATGGCCGACGACAGCATCAACGCGGTGCCGCAGGCGATGCGCGACGGGTCGCTCGCGCTGGGCGCGACGCCGAACGAGACGATCCGCCAAGTGCTGATCCCCGCCGCGCTTCCCGGCGTGATGGGCGGCATATTGCTCGCGGTCAGCCGCGCGATCGG
>JACDQN010000124.1 GCA_015657575.1 Sphingopyxis sp. | reverse complement strand
TCGACATTCTCGATCATCAGGCTGATCGGCGTGCCCGTCGTCTTGCCCTCGAAAATCCCCGACAGGATGCGGACCTGATCGGGTTCCTGCCGCTGCGTCGTGTGCCGAGACTGACCCGGACGGCGCTTGTCGAGAAAGGGCTGGATATCGGCTTCGGACAGCGAGAGACGCGGCGGGCAGCCATCGACGACGGCGCCGAGCGCAGGGCCGTGGCTTTCACCCCATGTCGTGAAGCGAAGAACGCGTCCGAAGCTGTTGAAACTCATACACCCCCTCTCCCCTTGGGGGAGAGGGAGGGGCCCCGCGCGGCGCAGCCGCGTGGGAGGGTGAGGGACTGCCGGAAAGTGCAGCCTCGATCACCCGGCATACGCCGTCCAGATTGTCCATTACATCGCCGTTTGCGAAACGCAGCACCCGATATCCCTCTCGCGCCAGAAATTCCGTACGCCGCACGTCATAGTCGATTTGCGCCACATGGCTATCGCCATCGACCTCTATCACCAGCCGCGCCGATTGACAGGCAAAGTCGGCGACGAAAGGGCCCAGCCGTTGCTGCCGGCGAAATTTATGCCCGCCCAGCGCCGAGCCGCGAAGCATGGCCCAAAGTTTCTTTTCGGCTGGGGTCGAGTCGCGGCGCAGACGGCGCGCGCGGTCGATCGTCCCATCGTTCGAAGCGAAGCGGCTCTTCATCACACCCTCACCCTCCCATCGCTTCGCGACGGGCCCCTCCCGACGCAGTCGGGTGGGAGGGTGAGGGTCTGGTCGTTCACACCATAATCACGCCAACGCGATGTCCGGCGCATCTTCCTGTTTCATGCCAATCGTGTGGTACCCCGCGTCGACATGATGCGTTTCGCCCGTCACGCCGCTCGCGAGGTCGCTGAGCAGGTACAGCGCCGAACCGCCGACATCGTCGATCGTGACGTTGCGGCGCAGCGGGGCGTTATATTCGTTCCACTTCAGGATCAGGCGGAAATCGCCGATGCCCGACGCGGCCAGCGTCTTGATCGGGCCAGCCGAGATCGCGTTCACGCGCACCCCCTGCGGGCCATAATCGTTGGCGAGATATTTGACGCTGGTCTCGAGCGCCGACTTGGCGACGCCCATGACATTGTAATGCGGGATGACCTTCTCGGCGCCATAATAGCTGAGCGTCAACAGCGAGCCGCCGCCCTCGCCCGTTTCGGGATCAAAGGGCTTCATCATCGCCGCGGCGCGCTTCGCGACCGCGGTGAAGCTGTAGACGCTGATGTTCATCGTCATCAGGAAGTCTTCGAGCCCGACGTCGGCATAATGGCCGCGCAGCGCCTCCTTGTTCGTGTAACCGATCGCATGGACGACGAAGTCGATCGTCGGCCAGCGCGCGGACAGCGCCCCAAAGGCGGCGTCGAGATTTTCCATGTCGGACACATCGCAATCGATCAGGAAATCGCAGCCGAGTTTATCGGCAAGCGGCTTCACGCGCTTCAACATCACATCGCCCTGATACGAGATCGCAAGCTCGGCGCCGTGCGCGTGCAGCGCCTTGGCGATACCCCAGGCGAGCGACTTGTCGTTCGCGAGGCCCATGATCAACCCGCGCTTGCCCTTCATCAGACCCGTCATTTTTCTTCTCCAGCCTTTGTGGCTTCAAAACCTACATCATCGACGCGGCCAATAGCGTCGTGGCCCAAATCCTCAACCTCGACCAAGGCGGCATTGAGTTCGGCGCCCATCACCATACCCAATCCGACGAGGTAGAAAAAGAACAGCGCGACCATCACGCCGGCAAGGCTGCCATAGGTGGCGTCATAACTGAGCAACCCGGCGAGCAAAGGCGGCAACGCGAGCGTGACGCCGATCCACCACAGGGTGGTGAACAACGCGCCGGGCCATTTGGGGAATTGTTTGTGCCGGTATTTCGACGGCGTCAGGCTATAGAAGAGCATATAGATCGCGAGGAACAGGCCGAAACCGGACACGCCGCGCGAAATGGCGACAACGCCGACCGACTGATATTTTTCGGGCAGCACACGCGTCACAAATTGTTCGATCCCGACGATCAGCACCTGCATGCTGAATGACAGCAACATCAGCACCACCGCGCCGGTGATGATGCCGATCGACAGCAGGCGGTAGTGGAAAAAGCCCTTGGAGAAATGCGTGCCATAGGCGCGGCGCAGGATATCGCGCACCGTCTCGATCAGGCTGCCGACCGTCCACAGCGCGACGAGTGCGCCGAGCCACAGGAATATCCCCGTGCGCGCGGTCATCACCTCGCGGATCGGTCCCGACAGCGCCTTGGCAACGGTCGGCGGCATAGTCGAAAAGACCGCCTCGATCGCCGCCTCGCCGCCGCTGCTGCCGCCGAAGATCGACAACGCCGCGGCGAGCAGGATGAAGAAGGGAAAGAGCGCGATCAGCGCCAGATAAGCGAGGTTTCCGGCGTGAATGAAGCCGTCGGTATAGGTGCCGACGACGACGCGGCGCAGAATCTTGTAGGCACGCGTGCCGGGCCCGAGCTGGTCACGGCTGCGGTTGATGATCCCCTGCGCCCGCGCGCGCAGCTTGACGCGCTTCGCGCGTTCGGCGCGCGCCTCGGGCGAATGCGGCGAATGACCCTCGGCAAGGAACTCCTGGCCGACTTCCTCGGCCACCTCGCGCTCGAGCGCGGCGACGATCTTCTGTTCTTTGCCCTCAGTCACATCATACGCCGAGATCGCCCGCACGGCGCGGCTGTCGGTCCAAGCCTCGATCAGCTTCGCGAGATCGGCATCGTCTTCGGGAACATCGATCATCAGCCGGACGAGCTGGTCGCCGCGGCCACCCCCCTTCTGGCTGAAACCCTTGCCCTTGAGGCGCATGACCTTGCCCGACGTCGACCCCGCCGGGATCGACAGCATCACCGGGCCGTCAACCGTCGGCACCTTGATCTTCGCGCCCTTGACGGCCTCGCTGAGCGTGACCGGAAGGTCGAGCCGGATATTGGCGCCCTCGCGCACGAAAAAGGGATGGTCCTTGACCGTGATCGTTACGATGCCGTCGCCATGGCCGCCCGGGCCGGGCTGGCCCTTGCCCGCAAGGCGCATCTGGGTGCCGGTTTCGACGCCGGCGGGCAGCTTCAGATCGATCGTGCCGCCGTCGGCAAGCGTGATGCGCTGCGGCGCCTGCGTCGCCGCATCGACGAACGATACCGATAAGCGATAGGCGACGTTGGCGCCCTTTTGCGGCGGCGCGCTGCGTCCGGCGAAACCGCCGAAGGGTCCGCCGCCCCCGCCGCCGCCGCGTCCGCCGAACAGGCCCTCGAAAATGTCGCCGAAGTCGGCACCCTCGCCGCCGAAACCGCCGAAGCCGCCCTGCTGCCCGCGCGGATCGCCGCGGAAACCGCCGCCGCCGTACCCAAAGGGCATCGCCGGATTGCCGTCGCCATCGATCTCGCCGCGGTCGAACTGGCCGCGCTTGGTCTTGTCCGACAAGATGTCATAGGCTTTGGTGACGTCGGAGAATTTCTCCGCCGCCTTCGGATTGTCCTTGTTCTTGTCGGGATGCAATTCCTTGGCAAGCTTGCGATATGCGGATTTGATTTCCGCCTCGCTCGCGCCGCGCGCCACGCCAAGGGTCGAATAGGGATCTGCCATCTGCTTCCTGTAGCCCGATAAGTGTCTGGCCGTGAAGGCCCGATTAGCGGGCGATGTGGGTTTATGAAGCGGGATGGTCAAGTTCCCGTTCGCTGCGGTCACGATGATCCTCGACCACCCCGCTTCTCGGCATTATGACGCGCCCATGACCGACGATCCCTTCGCGCTGTTCGACAGCTGGTTTGCCGAGGCACGCACGAGCGAGCCCAATGACGCCAACGCAATGGCGCTGGCAACCGCGACTCCCGACGGACATCCGTCGGTACGTATGGTGCTGCTGAAGGGCCATGGGCCCGACGGTTTCGTCTTCTACACCAACCTCGACAGCCGCAAGGGCGGCGAACTCGCCGTCAATTCGCATGTCGCGCTGCTTTTTCACTGGAAGTCGCTGCGCCGCCAGATCCGCATCGAGGGCCCGGTCGCGCCGGTCGACAACGCGACCGCCGACGCCTATTTCGCGACGCGCAGCCGCGACAGCCAGCTCGGCGCCTGGGCGAGCGAGCAATCGCGCCCGCTGGACAGCCGCGCGACCTTCGAGGCGCGCTTTGCCGATCTGCAGGCGCGTTTCGAAGGGCAGGATGTTCCGCGCCCGCCGCGTTGGTCGGGGTGGCGCGTCACGCCTGAGCGCATCGAATTCTGGCAGGACCGCGCGCATCGTTTGCACGAGCGTAACCTTTATGTCCGAAACGATGGGGGTTGGACGAAAGGACTTCTCTATCCATGAGCGCGCTTCGTTCCTTTCCGATCACCCGCGTCGACGCCTTTGCGGATCGCGCCTTCACCGGCAATCCGGCGGCGGTGATGCCGCTCGAGGAATGGCTGAGCGACGATCTGCTCCAATCGATTGCCGCCGAGAATAATCTGTCCGAAACCGCCTTCCTGGTCCCCGACCAGAGCGGCGAAGCCGATTATGAACTGCGCTGGTTCACCCCGACGGTCGAGGTCGCGCTGTGCGGGCACGCGACGCTTGCGAGCGGACATGTGCTGCTGACCGCGGCGCAGTGGCGCAACGAAATGCGCTTTCGCACGCGCAAGGCCGGCATCTTGCAGGTATCGCGCGACGGCGACGGCGACGCCTATTCGGATGACCCTCCCCGCCTACTCGCGCCGCCGCGAAACCGATGCCCGAGGCAAAGGCCGCGCTCGGCGGCGACCCCGTCGAAACATTGTGGCACGACGGCGGCTATACGCTGGTCGCCTATCGCGATGCGGCGAGCGTCCGCGCGCTGACCCCCGATTTCGCAGCGTTGCGTGGCGGCGGGGATGTGCTGTATATTGCGACCGCGCCGGGTGCGGGCGACCCTTCGGGTGCCGAGGTCATCAGCCGCGCCTTCGCCCCGGCGCCGGGATCGACGAAGATCCGGTGACCGGATCGGCGCACAGCGTGCTCTCCCCCTATTGGGCGACGCGCCTTGGCCGCGACCATTTCACCGCCTATCAGGCCAGCACCCGCGGCGGCCATGTCGGCTGCCGCCTGATCGGCGACGATCAGGTCGAGCTAACCGGGCGCTGCGTCACGACGCTGGCGGGCGAGTTCCTGTTATAGGATCGCAGCGGCCGGCCGCCATCTCCAACCACAGCGTCAGGCCCGGTGGCGGCGCGGCAGGAGCGGCGCCGGCAGCATGACGCGCTGCATCGGCGCGGGCGCGGTCGAGGATCGCGGCGGGCACCGCCGGGGCATGAAAGATATGATCGGCCTCTCCAAGCAGGCGCGCGGCGCGGAGCGTGAGGTCGTCGGGGTCGGCGCTGGCGAGGCGGATCGTTTCGATGCGCGATGGCCGGTCCGGCGCAGCGCCGGCAAGCCAGCCATCGACCGCATGCGCCGCGTCGCCCTTTACCGGATCGAGCGCCCCCCCCCGGTGCCAGCGCGGCGTCGATCGCGCGGCGGCGGTCGGCGGCAGCGGGCCAGCGCGCCCTCATCCGGCCGCGCGCCGCATGGAGCGCCGTCGCCAGCGCACCCAGCCCCGACGGCAGCAACGCCTCGATCCGCTGGCGCACCGCCTTCGCGAGCCCTGCCGAGGCACCGCCGGTGCCGATCGCGATCGTCACCGGATCGCGATCGACGATCGCCGGTGTCGTAAAATCGCAGAGGTCGGGCCGATCGACGACATTGACGAGCAGGCCGCGGGCACGCAGCGCATCGGCCGCAGCGCGCGCCGCCGTCTCATCGTCGAGCGCGACAAAGCCGAGCGTCGCGCCCACTTCCCACGCCGCGACAACTCGCCCGCCCGCGCGCGCGATCAGCCGCGCCTTGGCATCGGCGGCTTCCCCCTCCCCGACCAGCACGACCGTACGGCCGCTGAGGTTCAGGAAGATGGGAAGCTGCTTCATGCGTCAGTCGATCCAGTCGGGCACGCGCTCGGCCGCCATGATCGTGCCCGCGGCAATACGGTCGGCGACGACGACATAGCGGTCGCCATCGACGAGCACCTCGGGAACGAGGCTGCGGCTGTTGTAGGTCGACGCCATCGTCGCGCCATAGGCCCCTGCAGTGCGGAACACCGCGAGGTCGCCCGGCTCGACCTTGTCGGTCGTGCGGTCGCGCGCAAAGGTGTCGCCCGTTTCGCACACCGGGCCGACGATCGACGCGGTCATCGTCTCGCCCGTCGGTTCGACCGCGACGAAGTCGTGATAGGCATCGTACAGCGCCGGCCGCGCGAGGTCGTTCATCGCCGCATCGACGATCACGAAGGGGTTGGTCGCGCCGGGCTTCACCCACAGCACCTCGGTCAGCAGCACGCCGGTATTGCCCGCGATCACGCGGCCGGGCTCGAACATCAAGGTGACGTCCCAGTCCTTCGTCACGCGCGCAACCATTGCACCATATTCGGCCGGCGACGGCGGATTATCCTCGGCCTTGTAAGGAACGCCGAGGCCGCCGCCGAGATCGACGTGAGTGATGCTGTGGCCCGCGGCACGCAGGTCGGCAACCAGCCGGCCGACGCGCACGAACGCCGCCTCGAGCGGCGCAAGGCTGGTCAGCTGGCTTCCGATATGCACCGCGACGCCGCGCATCTGCAGCCCCGGCAGCGCCGCGAGGCGGCCGAAGATTTCGGGCGCGACGTCGATGCCGACGCCGAACTTGTTCTCGGCCTTGCCGGTCGAG
>JACDQN010000123.1 GCA_015657575.1 Sphingopyxis sp. | reverse complement strand
TACTCACTTTCCAGGCGAGCGCCTTCGACCACTCGGCCACCGCTCCGCATGCACTGGATTGAAGGCGCGCCCTAATCGCTTGGCGGGGGTTTCGCAAGTCGGATGGGCGTGGCAGACAGATGCGATGAGACATCTGCTCCTGGCCGCCGCTGCCGCATCGCTCGCCGTTCCCGCTCTGGCCCAGGATGCTGCTCCGATTCCCTCGCCGGGCGAGATTGCCGCCGGGGCTCCCGCGAGCGACTGGGTGGCGATCGCGGCGTCGGACCTGCTCGTGATGGACCTCGCGGCCGATGCGAAGGGCAAGCCGCGCCGCGTCGTCATCCATCTGATGCCCGCGCCGTTCAGCCAAGGATGGATCGGCAATATCCGCAAGCTTGCGGCGGCGCACTGGTGGGATGGCACGAGCGTCAACCGAGCGCAGGACAATTATGTCGCGCAATGGGGCGATGCGACGGAGAAGAAGGCCCTACCCAAGGGCCTCGCGACGATCCCCGAGGCGCAATATCAAACCGACAATGATGGATCGATAAAGACCATCTGGAACAACGGCGGGAGTCAACCGGCACGGAGCATGATGACGGTCACCATGTCGCCCAAAACGCCGCCGACGACGAAGGTTTCGGATCCCTATAGCAGCAGCTTCGCTTTCGCGGCGGGCATCCCGCTTGGCGTCGTTTCAAAAGTGGAACCGGGACCGAAGAAATCCGACGCGGAGGGCCAGCCGCTGCCATCTTGGGATTATGCGGTGATCGACAAGGCGTGGCCGGTGCACTGCTATGGTGCGGTGGGTGTCGGCCGCAACATGTCGCCCGATACCGGTTCCGGCGCCGAACTCTATGCCGTCATCGGTCATGCACCGCGACATCTCGATCGCAACATCGCGGTTGTCGGCCGGGTGATCAGCGGGATCGAGCATCTGTCGAGCCTGCCGCGCGGAACGGGCGCATTGGGTTTCTACGAGACCGAAGCCGAGCGCCTGCCGATCCGGTCGATCCGGATCGCGAGTGAGCTTCCCAAGTCGGAGCAGCCGCGTTTCCAATATCTGTCGACCGAAAGCAGCAGCTTCAAACGCTACGCCGATGCGCGCCAAAAATCGCCGCGACCCCTTTTTCATCCGTCCCGCGGGCGGTGCCGATATCTGTAATATTCCTGTGCCGGTGCGCGCGGCGCCGGCGAAATAGCTGCGTTGGAGCGGTTCGAAGTCAAAACGCCGCTGTGGCGCTGGCAGTCCGCGACCGCCCCCGCAGCCTGGTATTTCGTCACGATCGCGGGCGCGGCGGCCGACGGGATTCGCCTGGCCGCGATGTCGGGGCAATGGCTCGACAAGCGCGGCGGATTCGGTTCGGCGCGCGTCGAGGCGGCGATCGGCGACACGATCTGGAAGACGTCTGTCTTTCCGCACCGCGAAAGCGGGGGATGGTTGCTGCCGGTCAAGGCGGCGGTGCGCAAGGCGGAAGGGTTGGTCGAAGGCGACGATGTGACGGTGCGCGTCAGTCTTTAGCGGCGTCGTCCTGCTTTGCTTCGCGCGCCTGCGCCTTGCGCTTGCGCAGATTCTCGCGCAGCGCCTCCGCCAGACGGCGTTCGCGTTCGAGGTCGGCGGGGGAGGGTGTCTTGCTCACGCCAAGGGCCATGCCCGCGAAATCGGCGCAACGTCAAGCCTCGCGCCTTGACAGCGCCAAAGCGTCCCGCCATAGGCCGCGCCTGCCCGGCAACATTGGTTAGCCGGCGCACCGGTTGCTGCTGTAGCTCAGTGGTAGAGCGCGTCATTGGTAATGACGAGGTCGACAGTTCAATCCTGTCCAGCAGCACCATTTTCCTTAGATCTTCGCCGCCAGCAGCCAGTCGTGGAACAGCTTCACCGCAGGCTGCCTCAGCGCGCGCGGGCGGCACACGAACCAATAGCTGTAGGGGCTGTCGACATCGAAATCGAACAGGCGGACGAGCCGCGGGTCGTGCGCATCGTCGAAATGATGCCCGTGCATGAACGCGACGCCGATCCCCTGCGCCGCGGCTTCGAGCATCAGCGGCCCCGAATCGAAGAAGTCGATCCCCGCCGGCTCGAGATAGGGCATGCCGATCGCCTTTTTCCATTCGGAGAAGGTCTCCGGCATCTCGCGGTGGAGTAGGATCGTCACGCGCTGCAATTGTTCGGGCACGGTGATCGGCCGGCGACCGTCCGTCAGCGAACGTGCGGCGATCGGGAAGACCCGGTCCTGATCGAGCCGCGCCGCGTAAAGCGCGGGGTCGATCGAGCGCGCGAGCGCGATCGCGACGTCGATGCCTTCGCCCAGCCGCGCCTCGGCATGCGACATGGTGTCAATGTCGATGTGGAGTTCGGGATGCTCGCGCCTGAGCTCGGGCAGGCGGGGGAACAGGCGCTGTTGGGCGAAGAGCGGCAGCACGTTGAGGTGGAGGCGCAGCGACGCGTCGGGGCTGCCGATGCGGCCGATCACCGTGCGCAGCTCGTCGAGAATGGGCGCCAGCTGGTCCTGTAATTCGCGCCCCGCCTCTGTCAGCCGCAGGCCGTGGTGATGGCGGTTGAACAGCGGCCGCCCGACGGCATGTTCAAGCGTCTGGATACGCCGCGACAGTGCGGGCATCGACAGACCGAGTTCGCTGGCAGCGGCCTTCACCGTGCCGTGGCGCGCAACCTCCAGAAAGGCTTCCATGCTGCTGAGGGGAGGAAGGCGTTGCATGTTCGTCTCGCCCGCGATGATGGCATGGCGCCGCCCGACTTGCCAGAAATTTGTGCAGTGCGGCATGAAGCGCATATTCATTGCGTGCGCGCGCCCCTCGAAAATCGGGAACGACCCTCCTATCTTCCGCATTCTGACCTTTTTGCGGGAGAAAAACATTGGCCGACGCAGCGGTAAAAGAAAAACAGGTCAAACTGCAGGTCGCCAATGCGCGCGCCGAGGAAAGCGGCGGCGGCATGGCGCGTATCCCGCGCTCGGCGATGGCCGAACTCGGCGTCACCGAAGGCGATGTGATCCAGATCAGCGGCAAGCGCCAGACCGCATCGCGTGTGCTCGCGCCCTATGCGGAGGATGAAGGGCTCGAGGTCGTTCGTCTCGACGGCCTGCAGCGCGCCAATGCCGG
>JACDQN010000122.1 GCA_015657575.1 Sphingopyxis sp. | reverse complement strand
TTTTGCGTCCGCAACCGCTGGAAATCACGAGCCCAATCGCTTAAGGCTCGCGCCCGCCAGTCCTGGCGGCGTACCGTTCTTTCACCCCCTTGCAAGTGGTGATTTAATTAGGTAATACACCTGCGAGGACAGGAGCCCCCATCGCGGAGGCGGATGCGCGCGGTTTCGGAGGCGCCGAGCCGACCGATGGCGGAGAGGGATTTGGGTGTGAACTACGAACGGAAAGTGGATTCGATGGACAGCCTGGCGGGGACGCAGAACTTTTACGAGGATGCGGACAACCGGCGCAAGCGGACGCGGTTGATCATCGCGCTGGTGCTGATCGCGCTCGCCCTGGCGGCGGCCTATTACGCCTTCTCGGCTGGCAAGACCGACGGCGCGGCTACCGCCGGCGGGGCTGCGGGCGGGGGCGGCGAGAGCGTCCCGAACATCACCGTCGTGATTCCCGGCCGCCAGTCGGTCGAGGCGCAAATCTCGGCAAACGGATCGATCGCCGCGCGGCGCGAGATGCCCGTCGGCATCGCGGGTGAAGGCGGCCAGGTCGTCCGCGTGCTCGTCGAACCGGGTCAGTGGGTTGGGGCGGGGCAAACGCTCGCGGTCATCGACCGGGCGGTCCAGACGCAGCAGGCAGCGGGCCTCTCGGCCCAGATTCGCGTGGCGCAGGCCGACGCGAACCTCGCGCAGGCCGAACTCGAACGCGCCGAGGCGCTGGTCGGACGCGGCTTCATCTCAAAGGCCGACATGGACCGCAAGCGCGCGACGCGTGACGCCGCCAATGCGCGCGTTCGCGTGGCGCAGGCGCAATATTCGGAAGCGACCGCGCGCAATGCTCGTCTGAACATCGTCGCCCCTGCCGCGGGTCTGGTGCTGACGCGCCAGGTCGAGCCCGGCCAGATCGTCGGTGCCGGCAGCGGCGTGCTGTTCCGCATGGCGCGCGGCGGCGAGATGGAAATGATGGCGCAGATGGCCGAAGCCGATCTGCAGCGCATCCGCGTCGGCACGCGCGCAACGGTGACGCCGGTCGGAACCAACCTGAACATTGCGGGTCAGGTCTGGCAAGTCTCGCCCGTCATCAATCCCGATACGCGCCAGGGCATGGTGCGCATTGCAGTACCCTATAGCGCCGCGCTGCGCCCCGGCGGCTTTGCCGACGCGCGGCTGGTCGCGGGATCGGCCGAGGCACCGCTGCTCCCCGAAAGCGCCGTGCAGAACGGACCCGAGGGCAGCTTCGTCCTCGTCGTCGGGAAGGGAAACAAGGTCGAGCGCCGCGCGGTCAAGGTGGGGTCGGTGTCCGACGCCGGGGTTGCGATCGCGTCGGGCCTGACCGGCAACGAACGCGTCGTGGTGCTCGCCGGTTCGTTCCTCAACGTCGGCGACACCATCAAGCCCGTGCTGCAGAAGACGGCGAATTAATTTCGGGCAGATATTGCCAGAGAGGCTGATAAGAGCATGAATTTCCGCAATATCTCGGCCTGGAGCATTCGCAATCCGGTCCCGCCGATCGTCCTGTTCGTGCTCTTGTTGCTGGCGGGCCTCGTCAGCTTCAACCGGATGGACGTCAACGACAACCCGGACGTCGAGTTTCCCGCGGTGCAGGTGGTGGTCGTGCAGCCCGGCGCGGCGCCGACCGAGCTCGAGACGCAGGTCACCCAGCGGGTCGAGGCCGCGGTGCGCGGCGTCAGCGGGGTCGACGAAATGTCGTCCTATGTGAGCGAGGGCAACAGCCGCACCTTCGTGCAGTTCGCGATCGGCACCCCGATCGACCGCGCCTATAACGACGTCAACCAGGCGGTGCAGCAGATCCGCAGCGACCTGCCCGACGGCATTCTCGAACCGCAGGTCGTGCGCGTCGACATCGCCGGCGGCCCGATCACCTATTTCGCGGTCGAGGCGACCGACATGACGCTCGAACAGCTGTCATGGTTCGTCGACAACACCATCGCCAAGGATCTGCTGTCGATCCCCGGCATGAGCCAGGTGCGCCGTTCGGGCGGCGTCGACCGCGAGATCCGCGTGATCCTCGATCCCGCGCGCATGCAAAGCTATGGCGTGACCGCGAGCCAGATCAACCAGCAGCTGCGCCAGGTGAACGTCAACGCGGCGGGCGGCCGCACCGAAATCGCCGGGTCCGAACAGGCGGTGCGCGTGCTCGGCAATGCCGGCACGGCGAACCAGCTCGGCGACTATCAGCTCTCGCTCGGCAACGGCCGCACGATCCGCCTCAGCGACGTCGCGACGGTGACCGACGGCTATGCCGAACAGCGCAACCTCGCCAAGATCAAGGGGCGTCAGGTGCTGAGCTTCTCGATCGAAAAGGCGAAGGGCGCCTCCGACGTCACCGTCCACGACGAGACGATGAAGAAGCTCGAAGAGATCAAGAAGAACAACCCCAAGGTCAATTTCAAGATCCTCTTCACGCGCACCGAATATACGAAGGAACAATATCGCAGCTCGATGCTCGCGATGATCGAGGGCGCGATCCTCGCCGTCGTCGTCGTGTTCCTGTTCCTGCGCGACTGGCGCGCGACGCTGATTTCGGCGCTCGCCATCCCGCTGTCCGCGATCCCGACCTTCTGGTTCATGGACATGATGGGCTTTTCGCTGAACGGGCTGTCGCTGCTGGCGCTCAGCCTCGTCGCCGGGGTGCTCGTCGACGACGCGATCGTCGAGATCGAGAATATCGTCCGGCATATGCGCATGGGCAAGACCGCCTATCAGGCGTCGATCGATGCGGCCGACGAAATCGGCCTCGCGGTGGTGGCGACGACGATGTCGATCGTCGCGGTTTTCCTCCCCGTCGCGCTGATGCCGGGCATTTCGGGTCAGTTCTTCATCCAGTTCGGCATGACCGTCGTCTTCGCCGTGCTGATGAGCCTGGCCGTCGCCCGCATGATCACGCCGATGATCGCCGCCTATTTCCTGTCGGCGCAGGGCGAGCAGAAGCACGCCGAAGGGCCGATGCTCGACCGCTATGAAAAGATCCTGCGCTGGACGCTCGACGAGGACAAGGCAAAGGCCGCGCGCGACCGGGCGCGGGCGCGCGGGCGTCGCGGTATTTTTCAGCGCATCTTCCTCGATCATCGCGTCTGGATCGTCGGCATCGGTTTTGGCGCCTTCGCACTCAGCATTGTCATCGGCGGCATGATCCCGATGCAGTTCCAGCCGACGATCAACAGCGATTACAGCCAGATCAGCTACGAACTGCCGCCGGGATCGACCCTCGCGCAGAGCGAGCATATCTCGAATCAGATCAACACCATTCTCAGCGAGAATCCGGTCGTCGAAAACGCCTTCTACGATGTCGGCGTCGGCAGCGGCGGCGTTTACATCACGCTGAAAAAGGATCGCGAGCAGAAGAGCGTCGAATGGGAACGCAGCCTGCAGCCGAAGCTGTCGGCGATTCCCGACGCGCGGGTGCGGTTTCAGAGCCAGTCGGGCGGTTTTTCGGGCCGCGACATCACGATGGTGATCGGCGGCGACGATCCGGTCGCGCTCGAACGCCATGCGCGCAAGATCATCGGCGAGATGAGCAGGCTCAAGGAACTGCGTGCGCCGCGGATCGAGGGCGACATTCCGCGTCCCGAAGTCATCGTCAACCCGCGCATGGACCTTGCGGCCGATCTCGGGGTGACGACGGCGGCGCTCAGCCAGACGATCCGCATCGCGACGCTGGGCGACATCGACCAGAATGCGGCGAAATTCTCGCTGTCCGATCGCCAGATTCCGATCCGCGTGCTGCTGTCCGAACAATCGCGCCGCAGCCTCGCGACGCTCGAAAATCTGCCGGTGCCGACGACGCGCGGGACGACGGTGCCGCTGAAGGCCGTGGCTGAGATCAGCTTCGGTGCGGGGCCGACCGAGTTGCGCCGCTACAACCAGACGCGCCGCGTCGTGATCGGCGCCGATCTCGCGCCCGGTCTGGTGACGGGGCAGGCGCAGCAGAAGATCGACCAGCTCCCCGCCGTCAAATCGATGCCGCAGGGCATTCGCAAGGTCGTGCAAGGCGACGCCAAATGGCAAGCTGAGCTGATCCAGAACTTCCTGATCGCGGTGGTTTCGGGACTGCTGCTCGTCTTTGCGACGCTGGTGCTGCTCTATCGCCGTTTCGTGTCGCCGCTGGTCAACATGTCGTCGCTGCTGCTCGCGCCGCTCGGCGGTCTGATCGGCCTTTTGATCACCGGCATGGAAATCTCGATGCCGGTGTTCATCGGGCTGCTGATGCTGTTCGGTATCGTCGCCAAAAACTCGATCCTGCTCGTCGATTTCGCGCTCGAGGAAATGGACCAGGGGATGCCCAAGCATGCCGCGCTGATCGAGGCCGGGCACAAGCGTGCGCAGCCGATCGTGATGACGACGGTCGCGATGGTCGCGGGGATGGTGCCGACCGCGCTGTCGCTGTCGGGCGACGGCGCTGGCGCGCGCCGATGGGCGTGGTGGTGATCGGCGGGCTGATCCTGTCGACGCTGCTGACGCTGCTGATCGTGCCGGCGGGCTTCAGCCTTGCCGACAGCATCGAAAAGCGCCTCGGCGGTTTCTTCTCGCGCAACCTGCTCACCTACAAGCCGGGCGACGATACCAAGCCGCATGGCGAACCGGCGCCGCAGCCCGCCGAGTGACCCGGGCGCGGCCGTCGCGCCGCGCCGGTTGCAACCTTTGCGTTCCGGCGCCATTTGAAGGGTCATGACGGAAAGCGTTTCTTCGCAGGCCCATGACGGGCACGCCCACCCGCCTCCTGTAAGCCGGGGGGTGGGCGTTGCCGTTCCGACCGGCGGGCTCAACGTCCGCGCCGTCGCGACCGGTATGCTCGTGGTAATGGCGATCGTCTTCGTCAGTGCCAAATATTTCCAGGACGTGCATCCCGCGGTCGGCTTCGTCCGCGCCTTTGCCGAGGCGGCGATGGTCGGCGGGCTTGCCGACTGGTTCGCGGTCACCGCGCTGTTCCGCCATCCGATGGGGCTGCCGATTCCCCATACGGCCATCGTGCCGCGCAACAAGAACCGCATCGGCGACACGCTCGCGCGTTTCCTGCTGACGAATTTCCTGCTGCCGCGGTTGATCGCGCGCAAGATGCAGACGGTCGACGTCGCGGGCGCAGTGGGCAAATTCCTGTCGCAACCGGCGGAGGGCGGCGGGCGGCTCAAGCTGGGTGCGTCGCGCATCATCGCCGACGGGCTCGGCGCGCTCGATCAGCAGCGGCTGGGCGGCATGGTCAAGTCGCGATCGCCGACCGACTGCGCGAACTCGACGTTGCGCCGCTGCTTGGGCAGGCGCTGCAGGCAGCGCTTGCCGAGGGGCGGCATCAACCTCTTCTGGATGCGATGGTCAAATGGGGGTCGAAGACGCTCGAACTCAACGAGCATCTGATTCACCAGATGGTGCACGACAATTCGAACGCGATCGTGCGCTTCACCGGGCTCGACGAGAGTATTTCGAACCGTATCGTCGCGGGGCTGTCGAAGCTGCTCAGCGAAATGGCGATCGACGAGACGCATCCCTTGCGCATCCGCGTCGAGGAAGGGCTGTCGAAGATGGCGCTCGACCTGCAGCACGACCCGGAGGTGCAGGCGAAGGTCGCGAAGGTGCGCGACGAGCTGCTCGAGAACAAGGCGGTCAAGCGCTGGCTCGACGGCTTGTGGGAGCAGGGGCGCAGCGCGCTTTTGAAGGCGGCGCGCGACCCCGACACGATGCTTGCGGGCCGCATAGGGGAACTGGTGACCCAGTTCGGTGCGATGCTGGGCGAGGATGCGCATATCAAGCGCACGCTGAACCGCTATGCGCGCCGCGCCGTCGTCGGGGCGGTCGACAGCTATGGCGAGACCGCGCTGAAGCTCGTGTCGGACACGATCCGCGGCTGGGATGCCAAGACGATCACCGACCGTCTGGAAAATGCCGTCGGTGACGATCTGCAATATATCCGGATCAACGGGACATTGGTCGGCGGGCTGGTCGGCGTGCTGATCCACACGGTCGACGTGCTGCTCTGAACCGTCGCCCCGTCTTCGCGGGGCGGCGATTATCGGCAGGCCGCGAGCCCCTCGCGAAAGCTCGGATAGCGCGGCATCCACCCCAGCAGGCGTTTCGCCCGCCCATTCGCGACGCGGCGGTTCTCCGCGTAAAAGGCGTGTGCGGCGGGCGACAGGCCCGCGGCTTCGAGCGCTTGCAGCGGCGGCAACGGCGCACCGAGCATTGCGCAGCCCCATTCGACCAGCCGGTTCTGGTGACAGGGTTCGTCGTCGGCCAGATTGTAGATGCCGGCCGGGCCCTTGAAGGAAAGGAGCAGCCCGCTCGTTATATCCTCGACATGCACACGGCTGAATATCTGCCCCGGCAGATCGATCCGGTGCGCCCGCCCGTCGCGGATGCGATCGAGGATCGACCGGCCCGGACCATAGATGCCCGGCAGGCGAAAGATGCGGGCGTCGCTGCGCAGCCCGGCCCAGGCGGCATCGGCGGCGTTGCGGTCGGGGCGGCGGCCCTTGACCGGCGCGCTCTCGTCGGTCCATGCGCCGCCGGTGTCGCCATAGACCCCCGTCGACGAAAGATAGCCGATCCAGCTCGCGGGCGCGACCGCGAGCGCCTGCCCATAGCGCGCGAGCACCGGATCGGTGCCCTCGGCGGGCGGCACCGACGAAAGGATATGCGTCGCCGATCCCAGCGCGTCGATCACCGCGCGGTCGTCCGCGAAGGCAAGGCTGCCGCCGCGCCCGTCGCGCGTCGTGCCGATGACATCCCACCCGCGCGCGCGCAGCCGCTCGGCGAGATGCCCCGCCGCATAGCCCATTCCGAAAATCAGCATCTTCGCCATCGCGCGCCTTATTGCGCGTCCGCCGCGCTGTGCCTAGATCGATTGCATGACCGACGCCTCTTCCGCCCCCGCCATCCCCGTCACCATCCACCGCGGCGATTACCGCCCGCCCGAGTGGCAGATCCCCGACATCGCGCTCGATTTCGTGCTGGGGATCGACGAGACGCGCGTCTCGTCGGCGCTCTCGGTCGTGCGCCACGGCGATACGCCGGCGCCGCTGGTGCTGCGCGGCGACGGGCTCACCGCGCTGGCGGTGCGCGTCGATGGGGAGGGCTGGAACGACTGGCGCATGGACGGGCCGACCTGATCGTCGACCTAGGGGAACGCGCCGAAGCAACGGTCGAGGTCGATACGGCGATCAACCCCGCCGCGAACACCCAGCTGATGGGCCTCTACGCTTCGAACAACATGCTCTGCACCCAGTGCGAGGCCGAGGGTTTTCGCCGCATCACCTTCCACCCCGACCGGCCCGACGTCTTGAGCCGTTACAAGGTGCGGATGGCGGGGGACAAGACGCTGTTCCCGATCCTGCTGTCGAACGGCAATTGCATCGCCGCGGGCGAGGAGGGGAACAATCACTGGGCGCTGTGGGAGGATCCCTGGCCGAAGCCCTCCTATCTCTTCGCACTCGTCGCGGGCGACCTCGTCGTCAACCGCGACGAATTCGTCACCCTGTCGGGGCGCAAGGTCGAACTCGGCATCTGGGTGCGCGAGGGCGACGTCGAACGTACCGGCCACGCGATGAAGGCGCTGAAGGACAGCATGGCGTGGGACGAGCGCGTCTATGGCCGCGAATATGACCTCGACCTGTTCAACATCGTCGCGGTCAGCGATTTCAACATGGGGGCGATGGAGAACAAGGGTCTCAACATCTTCAACACGCGCTACATCCTCGCCGACCCCGATACAGCGACCGACCTTGATTACGATGGGGTCGAAGGGGTGGTCGCGCACGAATATTTCCACAATTGGTCGGGCAACCGCGTCACGTGCCGCGACTGGTTTCAGCTCTCGTTGAAAGAGGGTTTCACCGTCTTTCGCGATCAGAATTTCTCGGCCGACATGGGCTCGCCCCCGGTCAAGCGGATCGAGGATGTCCGCCTGCTGCGCGCCGCGCAATTCCCCGAGGATGCCGGGCCGCTGGCGCACCCGATCCGCCCGGACAGCTATCAGGAAATCTCGAACTTCTACACCGCGACCGTCTATAACAAGGGCGCCGAGATCATCCGGATGATGGCGACGCTGCTCGGACCCGAACGCTTTCGCAAGGGGACCGATCTCTATTTCGACCGTCATGACGGCGAAGCGGCGACGTGCGAGGATTTCGTTCGCGCGATGGAGGAGGGCGGGGGCATCGACCTCACGCAATTCCGCCGCTGGTACGAGCAGGCAGGGACGCCCAGGCTCAAGCTGTCGCTCGGCGAAGCGGACGGCGAATGGTTCCTCGACGTCGCGCAGACCGTGCCGCCCACGCCCGGCCAGCCCGACAAGCGGCCCGCGATGATGCCGCTGCGGCTTGCCGCCTTTGCGATGGACGGCAGCGCGCAATTGCCCGACACGCTCGCCGTGCTGTCCGGCGCGACGCAGCGCATATCGCTGGGCCGATTCGCCGCGCGGCCGGCGTTATCGGTGAACCGCGGATTTTCGGCCCCCGTCATCATCGATTTCGAGCGCGCGCCGGGCGAGCTTGCCTGGCTGGCCGCCCACGACGACGATCCCTTTGCACGCTATGAGGCGCTGCAGCAGCTGATGCTCGATACGCTGGTAGCCGCGGTGTCGGGGGAGAAAGCAGACGCCGGCGCGGTGATTGATGCCATCGGACGCACAATCGCGGCCGCGCGGCCGATCCGGCCTTCGTCGCCGAAGCCGTATTGTTGCCGAGCGAGGCTTTCATCGGCGACCAGATGCTGACCGTCGATCCCGATGCGATCCGCCGCGAGCGGCTCGCGCTCCAGGCGGCGATCGGGCAGGCGCTCGAAAGCGAGTGGCGCGCGATCCTGTCCGAAGGCGCGCCGCCTGCGGCGATCCTGTCGCGCAAAGCGAAGGGCGGCCGCCGCCTGCGCGGCGTTGCGCTTGCCTATCTGGCCGCGACCGGCCTTGACGACGTTCCCGCGCTGGCGTTCGGCATCTTCTCCGGCGCCGACGGCATGACCGAACGGCAGGCGGCGCTTGCCACGCTCGCGCATGGCGACAGCGACGAGCGTATCGCGGCGCTCGACATCTTCTATCAGCGCTATCGCGACAATCCGCTCGTGCTCGACAAATGGTTCCAGGTGCAGGCCTGGTCGATGCGTCCGGACACCGTCGATGCCGTGAAGGAGCTTGCGGGGCATCCGGATTTTACGCTGGCCAATCCCAACCGCGTGCGAGCGCTCTATGGCGCGCTGACGGGCAATCAGGCGGCGTTCCACCAAATGGATGGTGCGGGCTATCGGCTGATCGCCGACCTCGTCATCGCGCTCGATCCGAAGAATCCGCAAACCGCCGCGCGGATGATCCCGCCGCTCGGCCGGTGGAAGCGTTTCGACGAGGCGCGCGCCGCAATGATGAAGGCGGAGCTGGAGCGGATATTGGCGCAACCTGGATTATCGCGCGACGTGACCGAGCAAGCGTCGAAGAGCTTGTCGGGATAGACTGCTTTGGGGTGGGAGCGGACGTTAGCTCGCCCTCTCTCGTCATCCCGGACTTGATCTGGGATCCATAGCGCGCCGGTGTCGTGGATCCCTGATCAAGTCGAACGAGCCACGCGTCTCGTTCGAGGATGACGAGGACGAGAAATCCTCCCTGTCGCGCAGCGATGGGGAGGGGGACCGCGCCCGAAGGGCGTGGTGGAGGGGCGGCGACCTCGCGCCATGGCCCCTCCGTCAGCGCTTCGCGCTGCCACCTCCCCATGGCTTCGCCACAGGGAGGATCAAACGTCAGCAATCGCCCGCAACCGGCCGTTCCTACCGCGCGCGAATGAACGCCCGCACGTCGGCCGACAATTTATGCCGGTCCTCGTCGCGAATATACATCATGTGCCCCGCGCCATAATAGGTATAGCTGATCCGGTCCTGCGGAATGCCGGTGCGCGACAGCGCATATTCGGCGGCGAAAAAGGGCGTCGCGAAATCATAATAGCCTTGGGCGACCAGCACCTTCAGCCCTGAATTCTCGCGCAGCGCCTGCCCGATATAGGGCGTGACGTTCAGATAGGCATTGTCGTCGCGGCCGCCGATGCGCCAGTCCCACTGGCCGCCGATGCCACCGATCGACTGATATTCGCGGTCGGTTTTAAAGCCGAGGCCGTCACGCGCCCAGCTGTTGATCGCGGCGGTATAGCTTGCGTCGATCCCATAGAAGCTCGGATCATTGTCTGGACCTTCGCCCGCGCTGTCATAATCCTTGCCGGTGTAGCGGCTGTCGAGGCGGCCGACGGTGAGGCCGCGGTCGCGCAGCAATTCCTTGTAGAAACGCTGCGGCGTGACGCGCAGGTCGGCCTGTTCGAGATAGGTTTCCGAAAGGCCGGTGAAACGCGCAAGCTCACGGCGGATCGCGGCGCGCTCCTCGCCCTGCAGTTTCTGCCCCTTGAGCAGCGCCGAGGCATAGGGGCCGATCGCCCATTGCCGCGCTTCCTCGGCAAAGGCTTCGGGCGACGCCGCGGTCGCCTTGCCGTGATAGAGCGCGGTTACCGCCATCGACGGCAGATTGGTGATCGGCGACAGCTCGTTGCCCGGCGCGTCGGAGCCCGCGGCGAAATCGAGCACGGTCGAGATCAGGATGATGCCGTTCAGCGCGACGTCGTTGTAGGTGACGTTCATCAACTGGTTCGCGACCGCCGCCGAGCGCGTCGTGCCATAGCTTTCGCCGCCGAGGAATTTCGGACTGTTCCAGCGGCCGTTGTCATTGAGCCAGCGGCGGATCACCTCGGCGACCAGCTTCGCGTCCTGCGTGACGCCGTAATAATCCTTGGGGTCGGCCTTGCCGATCAGGTGCGAGAATCCGGTGCCCGGCGGATCGATGAACACGATATCGGTGACGTCGAGCAGCGCGTCGGGATTGTCGACAATCGGATAGGGCGGGGCGCCGTCGTCGATTCCCGTGCCCGGGATCGCGACGCGCTTTGGCCCGAACGCCCCCATCATCAGCCAGACGGTGCCGGACCCCGGCCCCCCGTTGAACAGGAAGGTCACCGGCCGGTTCGGATCGCGCGGCTCCTTGACATAGGAGGTGGTGACGACCGCGACTTCGGGAACGCCCTCCTTGTTCTTGATGATCGTCTCGCCGATCGTCGCGGCATAGTTGATGCGCTGGCCGCCGAAAGTGCCGCTGAGCTTCGTCGTGCGAACCTGCGGTTCATAATCGACGGGCTTGTCGGCCTTGGCCTTTTCGGCGGGCTTTTCCTGCGCATGAAGCGCGGCGGGCACAGCGGCGGCGAGCGCCAGGGCGATAAGCGACAGACCGGTTTTCATTGTGATGACGACTCCCCGTTTTCGGGGCGGACCCTATGCAGCGCGCGGCAAGGCGGCAAGGCTGCTTGTCGGTTACAGGCGGGGTTTCGTCGAAGGGGAGCTACGCCGCTTTGGGCTGCACCGTCAGTTGCAGGCCCAGCGCATCGAGCACGGCGGTCAGGGTTTCCAGCGTGGGATTGCCGTTCTCCGATAGAGCATGGTAAAGCGCCTGCCGTCCAAGCCCGGTCTTGCGGGCAATCTCGCTCATGCCTTTCGAGCGAGCAACGTCACCAATGGCGCTGGCAATATGTTTGGGATCATTCCCTTCCATTGCCGCTTCCAGGTAAAATCGGATGTCTTCCGCAGTTTCGATATAGTCGGCTGGGTCAAAGCGTGTCGTCTTCAATCCCATCATCTGCTTCCTTCGCCAGTGCCTTGGCCTTTGCGATATCGCGCGCTTGGCTGTCCTTGTCGCCGCCCGTCAGCAACAGGACAAGCGTGCTGCCTCGCCACATATAATAGACTCGATATCCTGGCCCAAAACTGAGCCGCAACTCATGCACGCCATCGCCAACCGGCTTCGTATCTCCCGCATGCCCGGACGCAAAGCGCTTCAAACGATCCGCGATGCGAAGCCGCGCCCGGCGGTCGCGCAAGGCGCGGAGCCATCTGCCGAAATGCAGCGTCTGCCTGATTTCGAAATTTTGTCCTTTATGAAGGACAGTCGGGAAATTGTCAATCGGCTCTGTCACGGCGATCATCCTTCGCCGGATGGCCTACCGCTAGACTTTGCCGCGCGTTACCGCCGTCAGCTAGATGTGCGGTCCATAAATGGGGCCGAACTGGATGAGGTTATCGCCCCCACTTGGTCTTGCTCGACTTCCCGAACCGTCCCTTGCGCGTCCCCGGCTTGCCCTCGTGGAACGGCCGACGCGCGGCGCTACCTGCTGGTCCGCGGGCAGGCCGAGTTCGTCGGCCTCGAGCTTGCGAATTTCGTCGCGCAACCGCCCGGCTTCCTCGAACTCCAGATCGGCGGCGGCGTCGCGCATCTTCTTTTCGAGATCCTGGATATAGGCACGGAGGTTGTGGCCGACCATATGCGCCGGCTTGTCGTCGCCGATGTCGATCGTCACCTGATCCTTCGACGCGACATGCGCGATGATGTCGCCGATGTTGCGCTTGATCGTCGTCGGGGTGATGCCATGCTCGGCGTTATACGCCTGCTGCTTTTCGCGGCGGCGGTCGGTTTCGCGCATCGCGCGTTCCATGCTGCCGGTGATGCGGTCGGCGTAGAGGATGACTCGGCCGTCGACGTTGCGCGCGGCGCGGCCGATCGTCTGCACCAGCGACGTCTCGCTGCGCAGGAAACCTTCCTTGTCGGCGTCGAGGATCGCGACGAGCCCGCATTCGGGGATGTCGAGCCCCTCGCGCAGCAGGTTGATGCCGACAAGCACGTCGAACACTCCCAAACGCAAATCGCGGATGATCTCGATACGCTCCAGCGTCTCGACGTCCGAGTGCATGTAGCGCACCTTCAGCCCCGCCTCGTGGAGGAATTCGGTGAGGTCTTCGGCCATGCGCTTGGTCAGCGTCGTCACCAGCGTGCGATAACCGTTCGCCGCGGTCGCCTTGGCCTCCATGATCAGGTCGTCGACCTGTTCCTCGACCGGGCGGATGATCACGGGCGGATCGATCAGGCCCGTCGGACGGATCACCTGTTCGGCGAAGACGCCCTGCGTGCGGTCCATCTCCCACGTCCCCGGCGTCGCCGACACGCTGACCGTCTGCGGGCGCATCATATCCCATTCGGCGAAGCGCAGCGGCCGATTGTCGATGCAGCTCGGCAGGCGGAAGCCATATTCGGCGAGCGTGATCTTGCGGCGATGGTCGCCCTTCGACATCGCGCCGATCTGCGGGATCGTCTGGTGGCTTTCGTCGACGAAGAGCAGGGCGTTGTCGGGCAGATATTCGAA
>JACDQN010000121.1 GCA_015657575.1 Sphingopyxis sp. | reverse complement strand
GGAAGGGCTGCGGCAGGTCCATGAGCGGGCCGACGTCGCGCACGGGGCGGATATCGACCTGCGAACCCGGAAGGAACGCCACGGCGCCGCCGAGGTCGACGGTGAAGCCGCCCTTGACGCGGCCGAAGATGACGCCTTCGACGCGGGCTTCCTTGTTGAATTCTTCTTCGAGGCGGTCCCAGGCGGCTTCGCGGCGAGCACGGTCGCGCGACAGCATGGTTTCGCCATTGGCGTTTTCGACGCGGTCGACATAGACTTCGACTTCGTCGCCGACGTTGATGTCGGCCTTCTGGCCGGGCATCGCGAATTCGCGAAGCGGCACGCGGCCTTCGCTCTTCAGGCCGATGTCGATCACTGCCAGGTCGTTTTCGATCGCGGTCACGGTGCCCTTGACGACGCGGCCTTCAAAGCCGCCGTCGGCACCACCCAGCGATTCATCGAGCATCGCGGCGAAATCGTCGCGCGTCGGGAAAGCCGTAGTGGCCATAGATGTTCTTCCTTACTTCATTTGTTCCGGCCAAGCGGTTGGTTCCGCTGGTCTTAATGGCCGATCTGTCCTGCGTGCCGGATGCGATGCAAGACATCCTCTGGACGCGCCATCGGCGAGCCATGGGCAAAGCAAAAAGGGCGCGACGGGTGCGCCCCGTCACGCCCGACGCTCGTTGGGAGCGGCGGTTTGTCCATGCCTCGACCGGCTGGAGAGCCCGTCGGACGAGCGGGCCTATAGGCGCGAAGCGGCGGATTAGCAAGCTGGAAGCTTCCGTGACGATGAGAGGGGGCGGAAGCCGATAAACTCCATCGTAAGACCTTGCTTATAGATTCTCCCAAGCAATCGAGAGGGGTCTCAATGCCAGGGGCAGTGCAGGGCAAATTCGCCGACCCGGCGGTCGAAGCGCGATTCCAGCAATCGGCGCGCACACTGCGGCTGCCCTTCGTGCGCATCTATGGCGTGCTCTTCATGCTCGTCGCGCTCGCCTACACGATCGCCAATCCGATGTTCGTGCACCCGCACGACACGGCAAAGCTGGCGCTGCTGCTCGGCTGCACCCTGCTGCTCGCGGGGGCCTATATCGGATCGACCTTCTGGTCCAAATATGTCGAACAGCCCGCGCTCGATTTCGCGGCGCTGCTCGGCATCGTGTTCCTGATCGGGCATATCAACCTGATCCTGTTCGACGAACTGATCGACATGCAGGAACAGATGCACGCCGTCGGCGTGATCAACCGCCTGTCGGTCAGCGCCTTCGCCGCGGTGGCGCTTGCGGGGCGGCCGCGGCTGTTCCTGCTGTGGCTCGCGCTCGATTTCACCGTCTTCCTCGCCACGGTCATGCCGGTGCAAAGCCACGGCGCGGGCCTCTGGTACGCGCTGCTCAGCTATCTCAGCGGCGCGCTGATCATGGTGGCGATCAATGTCGCGATCGACCGCTCGAGCCGCGGCGCCTTCGCGCTCGCCGAAGCGCTCGAGGCCGAGCGGGCGAAAAATGAGGCGCTCGTCTATAATATGCTGCCGCAGGCCGCGGTCGAGCGCATTCGCGACGGACGCGTCGTTGCCGACAGCTATGCCGATGCGAGCGTGATCTTCATCGATATGGTCGGTTTCACCAAGCTGGCGCAGCGCGTGTCGCCGGGCACCTGGTCGAGCTGCTCAACGCCTTTTCAACCACGCCGACCGCTGCGCCGCCGAGCATCGCGTCGAAAAGGTCAAGACGATCGGCGATGCCTATCTGGCGATGGCGGGCGGCAATATGACGAGCCGCAACAGCGCCGACGACGCCATCGCCTTTGCCCGTGCGGTGCTGGCGGGGGTCGACGAGCTGCAGCGGATCGGTGGGGTCGAGATCGGCCTGCGCGTCGGTATCCACAGCGGTCCTGTCGTCGGCGGCGTGATCGGCGCGACGCGCATGGCCTATGATTATTGGGGCGAGACGGTGAATATGGCGGCGCGGCTCGAAGGCACCGCGCCGGTCAACGGCATCGCGATTTCGGAAAGCACCTGGCTCCGCGCCAAGGATCGCGCCGCCTTTGGTCCGCCGCACAATGAAATGCTGAAGGGCGTCGGAGAAACCTGCGTCTATCATGCCGCGCCGAAGGCGGCGAACGGCTTGCCCGATATCAGCTGGGTCGCCTGACCCGCGTCTCGACGAAGGCGATCGCGGCGGCGAGCGCGGCGTCGCGGTCCATATCGCTGTTGTCGAGCAGCATCGCATCCGCGGCGCGCAGCAACGGCGCGTCGGCGCGGCCGGTGTCGCGCGCGTCGCGGGCGTGGATGTCGGCGAGCACGGTTTCATAGGTGATATCGAGGCCGCGTTCGCGCATTTCCGCGTGGCGTCGCCGCGCGCGTTCCTCTGGGCTGGCGGTGACGAACAGCTTGGCGTCGGCGTGCGGCGCGATGACGGTGCCGATGTCGCGCCCGTCGAGCACCGCGCCGCCGGGCTGATTGGCGAAATCGACCTGACGCTGAAACAGAGTGGCGCGCACCGCGGGATGGATCGACACGCGGCTCGCGAGGCTGCCGGTGCTTTCATAACGCAAGGCCGGATCGTCCAGCAGGCTGTCGGGGAAATCGCACGCGGCGAGCGCGTCGGCGGCGTCGTCGGGGTCGCCGTGATTGAGCTGTGTCTGGTAACCGACGGCACGATAGAGCAGGCCGGTGTCGAGCACGGGCAGCCCGAAATGCTCGGCAAGCTGGCGGGCGAGGGTGCCCTTGCCCGACGCGGTCGGGCCATCGACGGCGATGATCATCGCCGCAGGCTTTCGAGCAGCGCCTCGAAATTGGGAAAGCTTGTCGCGACCGGCGCGATATCGTCGATCGTCACCGGCGCCTTGCTGACGAGCCCCGCGACCGCGAAGCTCATGCAGATGCGATGGTCGAGATGGCCGGCGATGGTCGCGCCGCCGGGCAGCGGATCGCCGCCGCTGCCGTGGATGACCAGCCCATCCTCGCTTTCCTCCACCTCGACGCCGATCGCCTGAAGCCCCGCCGCCATGACCGACAGGCGGTCGCTTTCCTTGACGCGCAGCTCGTCGAGCCCGGTGGTGACGGTGCGTCCCGCGGCCAATGCGGCGGCCACGAACAGGATCGGGAATTCGTCGATCATGCTTGGCGCGACGGCGGGATCGACGTCGATGCCGGAAAGGCTGCTGTGGCGGACGCGGAGATCCGCGACCGGCTCGCCGCCGACTTCGCGCGCATCGAGCAGTTCGATATCGCCGCCCATCGCCTGCAGAACCTCGACCAGCCCCGCGCGCGTCGGGTTGAGCCCGACATTAGCGATGGTGACGTCCGAACCAGGCACGACCAGCGCCGCGACGATGAAGAAGGCGGCCGACGACGGATCGCCCGGCACGACGATCGTCTGCGGCTGGAGTTCGGCTTCGCCGCGGATGCGGATGTGCCGGGTCCCCTCGCCGTCGGTATCGACGGTCAGCTCGGCGCCGAAGCCGCGCAGCATGCGTTCGCTATGATCGCGCGTGGGGACCGGTTCGATCACCTCGGTGATGCCGGGCGTGTTGAGCCCCGCGAGGAGCACCGCGCTCTTCACCTGCGCCGAAGCCATCGGCAGGCGGTAGGAGAGGGGGATGGCCGGCGCGAGGCCGCGCACCATCAGCGGCAGGCGGCCGCCGGGCGACGCAGCGATGTCGGCACCCATCTGCGACAGCGGATCGATGACGCGGCCCATCGGACGCCCCGACAGGCTGGCGTCGCCGACGAAGGTCGCGGTGATCGGGTGGCTGGCGACCAGCCCCATCAGCAGGCGGGTGGAGGTGCCGCTGTTGCCCATGTCGAGCGCTTCGCGCGGCTGGAGCAGGCCGCCGACGCCGACGCCGTCGATCACCCACTCGCCGCTTTCCCGCCGCTCGATCGTCGCGCCCATCGCGCGCATCGCCGCCGCGGTCGCGAGCACGTCATGCCCCTCGAGCAGCCCGGTGACGCGGCTTGTCCCGACCGCGAGCGCCGACAGCATCAGCGACCGGTGCGAGATGCTCTTGTCCCCCGGGATCGCGATCCTACCTTGGAGCGGAACGGAAGCGGAAAAGGTGCGCGGCGTGGCGGTGTGATCGGTCATGGCGTGCGGCTTTTGACAGCGCCCCAACAATCTGGCAAGGCGCACGCCGATTTGACGGATAGCTATTCAGATTCCGTCGCTCTTCCGATATTTTTATCCTGTTTCCAAAGGATTATGAGGCGTTTATGATCAAGGCTGAATGGGGCACGAAACGCAGCTGCCCGAAATGCGCCACGCGATTCTACGATCTGACCAAGGATGATCCGGTCGCGTGCATCAATTGCGGCTATGCCTGGATTCCGGAATCGGTGCTGAAATCGAAGCAGCCGATGCCGTTCGAGGAAGCCGAAAAGCCCGGCAAGGCCCCCAAGGAAGAGGTCTCGGTCGACGAGGATCTGGATCTGGACGTCGATGTCGATGAGGACAGCGATTCGCCCGATAACGACGTCGATCTCGGCGGCGACGACGATCTGGGCGTCGCGACCGGCGACGACGAAGACGACGAAAGCTGATTATTTCTACGGCTGACGATTTCGGGGGGCCAAAAAAGCATCGCGAGATGCATTTGGCCCCTTGCATAACGGACGCGCGCTGGTAAAGGCGGCGTCCCGGTCGCACCACCCAGGGCGACCCGCAAAATGGGCACGGGGCCTTAGCTCAGCTGGGAGAGCGCTACAATGGCATTGTAGAGGTCAGCGGTTCGATCCCGCTAGGCTCCACCATTTCTTCTTG
>JACDQN010000120.1 GCA_015657575.1 Sphingopyxis sp. | reverse complement strand
GGCGCAGTTCATGATCGTGTGGCAGCGATAGAGGCGGAACGGATCTTCCAGCTCGTCGAGCCGCTCGCCGGTCAGCTCGTCGCGGCTGTCGGCGAGCCAGCGATAGGCTTGGAGCAGGATCGCGGGACCCAGGAACTTGTCGCTGTTCCACCAATAGCTCGGGCAGCTCGTCGAACAACAGGCGCACAGTATGCACTCGTACAGGCCGTCGAGCTTTTCGCGTTCGGCGGGCGACTGCAGGCGTTCCTTGCCGCTCGGCGTCGTCGTCTTGGTCTTCAGCCAAGGCTCGATCGAGGCATATTGCGCATAAAAATGGGTGAAGTCGGGGACGAGGTCCTTGATGACTTCCATATGCGGCAGCGGGGTGATCTGGATCTCGCCCTTCAGATCCTCGATCGCGGTGGTGCAGGCAAGGCCGTTCTTGCCGTTCATGTTCATCGAACAGCTGCCGCAGATGCCTTCACGGCACGAGCGGCGGAAGGTCAGCGTCGAATCCTGCTCGCTCTTCATCTTGATCAGCGCGTCGAGCACCATCGGACCGCATTTATCGGTGTCGATTTCGAACGTGTCGAAATGGGGATTCTCGCCCTTGTCCGGGTCGTAGCGATAGACCTTGAATTTCTTGACGTTGGTCGCGCCCTCGGCCTTGTGGACCTCTCCGCCCTTTTTCGGACGGCTGTTCTTGGGCAGACGAAATTCGGCCATGTCTCTGGCTCCCCTGATGCAGTCGCGGGTTCGACTAGACCCGATCGACGGAGTCGGCAAGGGGTGATGCGGCTGTTCTGCCTGGTTACCTGAAAGACCTTTCTTCCCTCGCCCGTCACCCCGGCCTTCCCCCATTCGTAACCCCAGCCCTCCTTCTCACGATAAATATATGGCGGCACCGGGGGTGTACCGCTACGGCCGCATCCGATGACCGAAGACGCCGCTCCGCAACCCGCCGTCACCAGCCGCAGCGTCGCGAAGGGGCTCGGCACGACCGTGCTCGCGCGGCTCGGCGCGGTGGTCGAGATCGTCGCGCAGCCGCTCTATGTCCTGATGTTCGGGCTCGCGGGCTATGGCCTCTATGCCGTGCTCTGGGCGACGATTAACCTGCTCGAAAATATCTTCGATCTTGGGATGACGAGCGCCATGCAGCGCACCGTACCGCAATCGGCGACCGATGCCGAAGCCGCGGCGGCGCTGCGCACGGCGATGATCTTCGGCGTCGGGCCATGCCTGATCGTCGCGGCGCTGATCGCCATCTTCGCCGCCGACCTCGCGCCCTTCCTCAATGTCGCCGAGAAGGACCGGCCGCTCGTCGTCCCCGCGATCCAGCTCTTCGTCTGGGCGCTGCCGCTCTGGGCCTTCGTCGAAATCGCGACCAGCGCCATGCGCGCGCGTATGGTGTTCGGCGCCGAAATCCGCCTGCGCATCGTGTGGGAACAGATCATGCGGCTGGTCTTCGCGGGGATTTTCTTCGCGGGCGGCTGGGGTCTCAAGGGGCTGTTCATCGCGCATATCTGCTCGCTCGCGATCACCGCGATTCTCTGCGTCCGACTGCTCACGCGTTACTATAACTTCGCCGACCTGTGGCGCGGCGGACGCGGCAGCGCGGTCGAGCGCAACACGTTCTGGGCCGGCCTGTCGATCCTGCCCTCGAATGTCATCGCGCGCCTGTTCGGCGACGCGCCCGCGCTGATCCTGAACCTGCTGCTTCCCGGCGCGGCGGGTGCAGCGGCGGCGGGCCTGTTCACGATCGCGCGCAAGCTGTCGAGCGTCGTTCAGCTCGTCCGCATCGCCTTCGTCTATGTGCTCGCACCGCTCGCGGCGAGCGCCGAGCGCGAGGACCGCGCGCAGGTCGCCGACATCTACGCCTATGCGACGCGGCTCATCTCGGCGATCGCCCTCCCGCTCGCGGCGGTGCTCGCGGCGGGCAGCTCGTCGCTGCTCAGCCTGTTCGGCGCGCAGGCGCATATCGCACAAGGCGCGGTGATCATCCTGCTCTTCGCGCGCGCACTGGAAGCGGTGCTCGGCATATCGATGCCGGTGCTGCAAGTCGTCGCGGCCTTCCGCCACCAGCTCACCGCCGCGATCTTCGGCGTCATCGTCGCATTGGGATCGGGCTGGCTGATCCTCGGCCATCTGGACGAGCTGACCGGCGTCACGCTGGCCATGTCGATCGGACTCGTCGTGATGGCGGGCATCCCGATGCTGCAGCTCGCGAGTGCCGAGCGGCTCCATCCCTTCGACCATCAATTCCCGAAGGTCGCGCTCCGCGGCCTGCTGATCACGCTTGCCGCCGGCACGCTCGCCCTGCTCGTCAGCCGCCTGCCCGATCCGGTCGCGCTGCCGCTGATCGTCGTCATCGCGGCCGCCGCGATCTGGTCGTCGCTGCGCTTCGCCCTTCCCCACGCCGATCGCGCCTCGCTCGGCAAGACGGCGCGGAAACTGCGCTTGGTCTGACGCGCCGGCTCCGCCCCCGGTGCCATACTCTTCAACCGTTCGTGCTGAGCTTGTCGAAGCACCGTTCTTTCTTTCGACGTCGCCGAGAAAAGAACGGCCCTTCGACAAGCTCAGGGCCAACGGAGGTTTGGGCCAGTTGTGCATTCTGTCTTATTTTGGCCGCAAACTTTGCTAGAGGGGACGCCATTAACGATGCCGCGAGACGCGGCCAACAGGCGGAATCCTATGTATCAGCAAGAACTGGCCCGCAGCGGCAAGCGGCTCTTTTTCATTCGGGGCACCTATATCTACATCACCATCGCGATCTCGGTGCTGATCGCCTGGTGCAGCAAGGACTGGGGTCCGTTCCAGACCGCAACAGGAGATTGCGCCTGGTTCTGGCTGTCGCTCGGCGTCGCCAGCGCGGGCGCGATCGTCCGCATCTTCACCAGCGGCTGGGCCGCGCTCGGCACCTCGGGCCGCGCCAAGGTCGCCGCCGAGGCGAGCGAGCTCAACACGACCGGTCCCTACAGCCTGGTGCGCAACCCGCTCTATGTCGGCCGTATCCTCAACTTCACCGGTCTCGCGATGCTGTCGGGCAGCTGGGTGTTCGGCGCAATCGTCTTCCTGCTCGCGATCCTGATCTACGAGCGCATCTCGATCTACGAAGAAGAATATCTGCGCGAGAAGTTCGGCGCAGCACACGCCGAATGGGCACAGCATGTTCCGGCGCTCCTTCCCCGCCTGCATGGCTGGGTGAAGCCCAAATACCCCTTCTGGTGGAAGCGCATGATCTGGCGCGAACAGAACAAGCTGTTCCTGCTCGCGACGACCGTGTTCCTGACCTGGTTCGCGCGCCTCGACTTCAACTTCGACGCGCTCACGCCTGCGCAGTGGAATTGGGTCTATGCCTTTGCCGCGCTCGTCGTCGTCCGCTTCATCATCGGCGGGCTGAAGATGGTCGGTTTCTTCAAGGAACTGAGCTGATCAAATGGGGAGCGATCTCGCTCCCCTGATCGCAGTCGTCGGCAGCGACGGGTCGGGCAAGTCGACCCTGTCGGCGGATTTGCTCGCACATATCCAGCAGACGCGCGCGGCGGAGAGCGGCTATCTCGGCCTCGGCTCGGGCGAACAGGGGCGCCGCATCGGCCGCTGGCCGATCGTCGGCCCGCCGCTCCATCGCTTTCTCGACGGCATCGCCGACAAGCTGCGCGATCCCGGCGAGCCGATCCCCGGCAGGCTCGCCGCGCGCTATGCGCTGAACAAATCCAGAAAGCGCCGCGCCAAGTTCGAAAGCCTGCTGGGCGCGCGCCGCGCCGGCATCGCCATCGTCACGACCGCTATCCGCAGATCGAGGTGCCCGGCCTCCACGACGGCCCGATCCTCGCCGGCCGCGCAACGAACGCCCGCCTCGCCGCGATGCAGGCCGAGGAGCGCGCGCTCTATGCCGAAATGGCGGCCTATGTTCCGACGCTCGTCATCCGCCTGCACGTCGATGTCGATACGGTGATGGCGCGCAAACCCGATCACGACCGCGCGCTGATCACGCGCAAGGTCGAGACGGTACCCCTTCTGACATTCAACGGCGCCCCGATCGTCTATATCGACGCAACGATCCCCTATGAGGAAGAACTGGCGCTGGCGATTGCGGCGGTCGATCGGGCGCTGGCCATGGCCTGATCCATTTTGCGTGTCCCCGCGAAGGCGGGGTCACATCCCGCCGGCTCGAAATAGCACCGGCGGGTGATGGGCAGTGTCGGGAGGCACGTGACTCCGACACCGTGCGCCGGTGCACGCAGTTTTTTTAGTCGCGCCTCGCCATAATCTTTTCGATCAGCACGATATCCACTGGCTTGTCGGCATCGATGCACGCCTCCGGCTCGCTCATCGGCACCACCTTCGCCTTCAGCCCGAAACGCAGCCCCGCGTGCGCGATCCCCTGGTCGATCGTAAACAGGCGCAGCAGCGCTCCGATCAGCAGCCACGGCCCGAACGCCGCGATGATCTTCAGCCCTTTCTTGCGGTCGCGCTCGATCCGCCCCCAGAAGTCGAGCAAAGGCAGTACGCGCCGCCCGCGCAGGCGGAAAATGTTAGCGCCCGACCACCAGCCGCCACGAAATTTGAGCCAGGTGCGCTTCGATTCGGGATAGCGCGCGAGCAGCACCTCCCTCTCGACCATCGCCACCGCAACGTCGCTCTCCTCGGCACCGGTCAGGAACTCGGCGATCATCGACGGCGTCAGCAGCACATTGTCGGCGGTCGTCACCAGCACCGGTGCATCATTGTCGGGCAGCACCGCGGCAAGCGAGCTGCTGATCCCCTGTCCCGAATCCGCGAAATGCAGGTCGGCGAATCCCGTCAGCAAAGGCTCGGCGGCCAGTTCGGCGCTGTTCTGCGCGAGCACCGTGATCGGCCCGACATGCGGCGAGGCGCGCAGCGCGCGCACCACATGAACGAGCATCGGCTGCCCCGCGATCGGCAGCAGCGCCTTGGTCGACACGCCGCTTCCGGTCAGCAGCGGGTCGGGACCGGGGCGGCTGCCGGCCATGACGATAGCGGGCGTGGTCATTGCGCGGCCTGTTCTACCCGCCGCCCGGTGACGCCTCGCAGAAAATCGGTCGCCTCGTCCAGCACCGGCCCCTTCGAACGAAAGGGCGCGGCGAGCGCCATCACGATGCCGGTATGACCCATCTGCGGATAGAGGCGCAGCGTCGCCGCCCCGCCGGCCTTCTCGATCGCGGCGACGAGATTCTGGCTGTTGCGCGGTCGTACCGTCGTATCCTCGTCGCCCGTCGCGAGCCACAGCGGCGGCGCGTCGCCGCGGGCAAAACCGATCGGCTGCGTCTTCTCGGCAGGCCGCACCTTACCCATCGCCTTGTCGGCGCTCCCACCCTTTTCCATCGGCAGGAAATCATAGGGGCCGGCAAGACCCGCGACGCCGCGGATGATCGACGGATCGCTCCCCGCGCCGCGAAGCCATTGCGGATCGAGCGCCAGCATCACCGCATTATAGGCGCCCGCCGAATGCCCCATCAGCGCGATACGGTCCGGATCTCCCGCAAGACCGCCTATATATTCGTGCGTCCACGCAACCGCCTTCGCGCTGTCTTCGAGGAAATCGGGCCAATGCGCCTTAGGGACCAGCCGGTAGTCGGGAATGACGACGACGAAGCCCTTTTGCGCCAACGCGCGCCCCGCAAAGCCATAGCTTGCGCGCTCGCCGCTGTCCCAGCCGCCGCCATAGAAGAAGATGATCACCGGCAGCCTGTCGCCGGCTTGCGCATTCTCGGGCACCCAGATGTCGAGCATCTGCCGCGGGCCGTTGCCATAGGGCTGATCCCCGATCAGCAGCCGCGCACCGCCATCCGAGCCGAGCAGCCTGTCGGCCATGTTGAGCGACTTCGCGCCGCCTGCCACGACCATCTTCGCGCCGCCGCCGAACAACAGCAGCAAAAGCACCGCCACGATGATGAACTTGATCAAACGCCGTCCTTTGGCTTCGCGCCCCGTCATAGGCTCCGCGCCCTACAGGGCGACGCGGCGGCGAACAAGATGGCTCGCTGCACTAAACTCCCCGTCACCCCGGGGTTGATCCGGGATGACGAAAATGGTGTGGCCACCTTTTACCGCTTCGTGCGTAAGACAGCCGATGACCAGCAGCTTTGCCCGCCCCGCCCTTCTCTGCAACGTCCAGAGCGGCAGCCACGACCCCGCGATCCGCGCCGCAATCGAGGATAGGTGCCGCAATGCGGGCGAGCCGCTCGTCGCCACTTTCGAGCTGCCCGATGGACAGGTTCCGGACGCGGCGAAGCTTCGCGATCAGAACATCGACCTGCTGATCGTCTGGACCGGCGACGGGACGATCAACGCCGCCGCCACCAAAGCCACCGGCTGGACCGGCGCGATCCTGCCGCTGCCCGGCGGAACGCTCAACCTGTTGTCGAAGGCGCTCCACGGCGACCGCGCGGCGCCCGACATCCTCGCGGACGCACTCGCGGGCAAAGGACACCGCCGGCCGATCCCGACGATCCGCTCGGCGGACGGCGAAGCCTTCATCACCATCGTCGCCGGGCCTGCGACGCGCTGGGCCGAGGTGCGCGAGACGATGCGGCAGGACGGGCTGATCGAAGCGGCCAGTACCGCGCCCGACGCGCTCGACGCAATGATGAACGCCCCTGGCGTCCGCATTGCCGGGCATGACCGGCATTATCCGGCAATCATCCTCACCCCGACCGAGACCGGGGTGCGCGCCGACGGGATTCTGGCCGAAAACACAGGCGACGTACTGCGCCACGGTCTCGCTTGGCTCGGGGGCGATTTCCGCGACGGCCCGAGCGAGGAAATCGCAGAGAGCGAAACGATCATCCTTGAAAGCGACGCGCCGATCAGCCTCGAATATGATGGCGAGCTGGCCGAAACCGGATCGCCCGCGCGTTTCGGTCTCGGTGCCAGCGCGGTCGATTTCGTCGCCACCGCATGATGCGCCTGTTTCACATCAGCGACCTGCATTTCGGGCTGGAGGACCGCCGCGCGCTAACGTGGTTCGCCGAATGCGTCCGCGCCGAGCGCCCCGCCGCGGTGCTGATCACCGGCGACTTGACGATGCGCGCGCGAAGCCACGAATTCACCGCCGCCTGCGACTGGATCGGCGCGCTCGACGTGCCGGTGACGGTCGAGGTGGGCAACCACGACCTCCCCTATTTCAACCCGCTCGCGCGCTTCTTCTGGCCCTATCGCCGCATTCGCGGGATCGAACGGCTGGTCGAGTGCGAACTCAATCTGGCCGGGGTCGCGGTGGTGCCGCTCAAGACGACGGCGCGCGCGCAATGGCGGCTCGACTGGTCGAAGGGCTGGGTTACCGCAAGCGCGCTCGAAAAGACACTCGCCGCGATCGATGCCCTGCCCCTCGGCACCGCCGCGCTCGTCACCGCGCATCATCCGCTGGTCGAGGCGGGAACGAAAGGCCGCGCCCTCACGCGCGGCGGCGAACGCGCGCTCGCCGAACTCGCGCGGCGCGGCGTCGCTGCAGTGCTCACCGGCCATGTCCACGACGCCTTCGACCTCGTGAAGGACACGCGCGCCGGCCCGATCCGCATGATTGGCGCGGGCACGCTGTCGCAGCGCATCCGCTCGACCCCGCCCAGCTTCAACGAGCTCGCCATCGACGGGGGCAAGATCGACGTCCGCGTCCGCAACCTCGAGCATGTGCCGACGCCCGACATGCAGATCGACGACGTGCCTCCCGATGCGCTGCCGCCGCGCGCACCCGGCGAGCCGGTCGCGCCCGTCGGCGCGGTACCGCCGGTCGATCCGCCGGTGCATTGAACCGCGCGGCGCTTCGGGGAGGGCGTGACCGAGACGATCGCCATCGGGCCACGCAGCGCACGGCCCGCTTCGACCCGGCTCCGATCAATCTCCCCCTTTAAGGCTGCATTTACCGTTGATTATCTATGACGGCAGGCATGGACCAACTGTCTCATTCGGGGGCGATCGCAAGCTGGGCCTCGCCGGCCCTCACGGTTGCGACCGTGTTGATCGCCGTCGGGCTGTCGCTGCGTTTCGCCGTGCCGCGCGGCCGCACCCGGCCGGTGCGCGCCCGCGTCCTGCTACGCGCGCTCTTGCCGCGGCGGATCATCGCCAGCGCATCGGGACGCGCCGACATCTTGTGGTTTCTTTTCAATAGCTTCCTCTTTTCGACCGCGTTCGGCTGGGCGGTCTGGTCGGGGGATTGGTATTCGGCGCAGCTCGGGGTTCTCTTCGACCGATGGTTCGGATCGGAACCTGTGCTGCACGCGCCGGCCTGGGCCGCAACGCTGGTGATGAGCTTTGCGCTCTTCCTCGCTTATGAATTCGCCTATTGGCTGAATCACAGCCTCAGCCATCGCGTCGGCTGGATGTGGGAATTCCACAAGGTCCACCACACCGCCGAATCGCTCACCCCGCTCACCAACTATCGCGTCCACCCGGTCGACACGATCATCTTCATCAACATGGCGGCCGCGCCGGCGGCCTTACGATGGTGACGGTGAAGCAGTTGCTGGGCACCCCACGTCGGGCTATTTTCTTTTCGTCCTCAACGCGCTGATCTTTCTTGTCAGCAGCTTGCTCGTTCATTTGCAGCATACGCATCTGTGGATC
>JACDQN010000119.1 GCA_015657575.1 Sphingopyxis sp. | reverse complement strand
TGGTCTTGCTGTTCGTCATGGCTGTGCCTTGCGCGCGGGGCCCGACGCGGCGGGCAGATGAATGCGAAAGCGGGTCCATTCGCCGTCGCGCATATGCTGGGCGGTACCGCCCATATCGCGCGCGAGCTTGGCGACGAGCGCGAGGCCGAGGCCCCTTCCCTCGCGCTTCGTGGTGACGAAGGGATCGAACAGGTCGCCGCGGATATCGGCGGGCACGCCGGGGCCATTGTCGCTGACGCTGACCTCGATCGGCAGCGCGACGCGGCCGCGCCCGTCGCCATTGTCGATCGACAAGCCGTGGCGATAGGCGGTCGCAAGCCTGACGATGCCGTCGTGACGCCCGCCGAGCGCCTCGCACGCGTTGGTGATCAGGTTGAGCAATATCTGCACCATGGCGTCATGGTTCGCGACGACCATAGGCAGCGAGGGGTCGAAATCCTCACCGAAGCGGATGCCGGGAAGCTGGCGCGCACGCACTGCCTCGATCGCCTGGTGGATCGGCTGATAGAGATTGATCGGCGAGCAGGCGATCGGCTGGCCGCGCGAAAAATGCTCCATCTGGTCGATCAAGGTCGTGATGCGGTCGACCTCGGCGCAGATCAGCGTCGTGAAGCGCTCGCCGCCGGCATCGGTCTTTCGCGCGAGCAATTGTGCCGCCCCCTTGATCCCCGCGAGCGGATTCTTGATCTCGTGCGCCAGCATCGACGCGGCGGCGCCCGCGGCACGGCCCGAGCGGCCGATCGCGCCGCCCATCAGCTCGGCTTCACTCTGCGACGGCACGAGCGCGAGGATGCGATGGCCGCTATGACCGTAAGGCACCATCTGCATGTCGACGAAGATCGCCTTGCGTCCGCCGATGCTGATTTCGGCGCGGTGCGCGAAAAGCGCCGACGTCGCGGCGTCGCTCATCCGCTGCCGATAGCTGCGATCCATCTGGATGACGTCATAGATGACCCGCCCCACGATCGCCGAGCGTCCGACGTTGCACAATTGCTCGGCGGCGGCGTTGACGAACAGCACGACGCCGCCGCGGTCGATCAGGAGCGTGGCGACGGGATGCGACTGGATCAGCTCGTCATGGTCGAACGTGGGAATGCTCGACGTCAGCGCGGTCACGCAGCGGCCCTGGTCAGGTGCGGGCCGTAGAAGGCTTCGAGCGCGTCGAGCACGCCCTTGCTGTCGGGGATCTGGTTGACCTTGTTCCGGAACTCGGCCGACCCATGCAGTCCCTTGACGTACCAACCAAGATGCTTGCGCGCCATATTGACACCCGTCATCTCGCCATAATGCTCGATCATCGCCCGGTAATGCGATGTAATGACGTCATATTGTTCGTCGAGGCCGGGATCGGGACGCTCGGCCTCGCCGCGCAGCGCCGCCATCACCTGACCGAGCAGCCAGGGACGTCCATAAGCCCCGCGGCCGATCATCACGCCGTCGGCGCCGCTCTGCGCGAGCGCGGTTCTGGCGTCATCGGCGGAGCAGATGTCGCCGTTGACGATAACCGGGATCGACACCGCATCCTTGACCGAGCGGACGAACGCCCAGTCGGCCTCGCCGCGATACATCTGGTTGCGCGTCCGTCCGTGGACGGTGACCAGCTTGGCGCCGAGGTCCTCGGCGATATGCGCCAGTTCGGGGGCATTGAGGCTGTCGTGGCACCAGCCCATGCGCATCTTGACCGTCACCGGTACGCTGACCGCCTTGACGCAGGAGTCGATAAGCGCCGCGGCCAGCTTCAGGTCGCGCATCAGCGCCGAACCCGCGTCGCCATTGGTGACCTTGCGCACTGGGCAGCCCATGTTGATGTCGATGATCGACGCGCCGCGGTCCTCGTTGAGCTTCGCCGCTTCGCCCATTTCATAGGGGGTGCAGCCGACGAGCTGCATCGACACCGGTTCCTCCACCGGATCCCAGGCCGCTTTCTGAATCGATTGGCGCGTCTCGCGGATCGCCGCCTGGCTTGCGATCATCTCGGTGACATTGAGCCCCGAACCATAATAGCGCACGAGCTTGCGGAAAGGCAGATCGGTGACGCCCGTCATCGGCGCGAGGATCACGGGATCCGCGATGGTGATGTTACCGATCTGGATGGGCCGCAGCGGCGCCATGGCGGGGGGCTTTCGTCAAATTTGCCTAAAATTTGAGCAGCCCCTACACGCTAAGCCGCTTTCCCGCAAGGCGCGGCTGCGCTAACCGGCGCGGCTGATGACCGAGTCCTCGTCCTCCCTCACCCGCCCCGTCGCGGTCGTTCTGCTCGCCGGCGGCTCCGGCACGCGCGCGGGTTTCGAGCAACCGAAGCAACTCGCGATGCTAGGCGGCAAACCCGTGCTGCGCTGGAGCCTCGACGCCTTCGCCGCCTATCCGGCGATCGTGGGCGGCGTTCTGGTGGCGAAAGATGACGTCGTGGCGGCGATCGGCGGGCTTCCCGAGGGCTGGATTTCGGCCGCTCCCGGTGCCGAGCGGCAACAATCGGTGGCGAACGCGCTCACGGCCCTCGCGGCGTGGAGCGACGATGCGCATGTGCTTGTCCACGATGCGGCGCGCCCCGGTTTGACCGGCGATGTGATCGACCGATTGCTGGCGGCGCTGGCCGGGCATCAGGCCGTGATCCCGACGCTGCCGGTTCCCGATACGCTCGTCGAACAGAGCGCCGCGACCGCCGGCGACGTCGTCGATCGCAGCGTGCTGGGGCGGGTCCAGACGCCGCAGGCGTTTCGGCTCGGAACGCTGCGCCGCGCGCATGCCAAAGCGGTCGAGGCGGCTGCAACCGACGATGCCCAACTCGTTCGCCGGCTGGGCGTATCGGTCGCGGCGGTACGGGGCGACGCGCGGCTCCACAAACTGACATATGGCGACGATATGGCAATCCTCTCAGGGCTGTTGGGGACAGGCAGGATGACACGAACCGCGGTCGGTATGGGATATGACGTCCACCGCCTTGTCGCCGGCAAGCCGCTGTGGATCGGCGGCATGGAAATCCCGCATAGTCATGGACTTGAAGGTCATAGCGATGCCGATGTCGCACTTCATGCGCTGACCGATGCGATCCTCGGAGCGCTTGGCGATGGCGATATCGGCGATCATTTCCCACCCAGCGATCCGCAGTGGCGCGGTGCGGCGTCGCACCGCTTCCTGTCCTTCGCCGGCGATCGCGTCGGCGCGCGGGGTGGGCGCATTGCCCATGTCGACATCACGATCATCGCCGAAGCGCCGAAAATCGGGCCGCACCGGCCCGCCATCCGTGCGCGAATCGCCGAAATCCTTGCGATTCCGGTGACAAGCGTTAGTGTGAAAGCGACAACGACCGAGCGGCTGGGGTTCACCGGCCGCCGCGAGGGGATAGCCGCGCAGGCCGTCGCTACGTTAGAACTTCCGGAGAATTGACCCGTGCAGCCTGCCGATGACACGCGCCTTGCCGCGCGCGACGATCTTGCCACGATCGTGCTTGCCAACAACCGCGCCGCGGGGCGCAAGATCGCCGTCGCCGAAAGCTGCACCGGCGGCATGGTCGCGCGCACTGACCGACTATTGCGGGCTGTTCCGACGTTTTTCGGCGGGTTTCGTGACCTATTCGGGCCATGCCAAACAGACCCAGCTCGATGTCAGCAGCGAGAT
>JACDQN010000118.1 GCA_015657575.1 Sphingopyxis sp. | reverse complement strand
TCGTCAGTCGCGACGAGACGCATTTCGTGGCCGCCGGCGTGCCGATTCTCGATCCATGGACACGGCGCTACATCGCTGGATCAGGTCAGGTAAAGCCAACCGGCGATTTGGCGACACCCAATCTTCTGGCGCGGCTTGCGACGACAGGTCGGCGATGAGCCTCCGACAAGCAGCCTGCCCGCCAAGGGCGGGATGACCTGCCGGCTATCCATTGAGATTGTAGCTCGGCTGAGCTACATAAAGAGCCTTCTTGGAAAAAGAGGCCGTGATGGCTGCCACTGCATTTGTTCGAGCTCGCATCGATGAGAGTTTGAAGGACGAGGCCGCCGCGGTTTTGGCCGAGATGGGCCTCACCGTGTCGGACGTCGTGCGCATGACGTTGACCCGGATTGCGAAGGATCGCGCCTTGCCTTTGGAATTGAAGGTTCCCAATGCCGAGACACGCGCGGCCATGGAAGAGTCCCGCGCGCTGATGAAGCAGCGGCGCGCCCGTTTCGCTATCGCCCAGGAACTCTTCGATGCCCTCGACCAAGAAGCCCGCCAGCAGTAAGCGGGCTTCCCTGCCTCGGTCGGCGGACTATGCGAAGAGCTTTCTGAAAGACTGGGAGCGGCTTTCGCGCTCCGGCCGATACGACATGGTCCAGCTCAAGGAAGCGATGATGCTCCTCATCGCCAACGACAATCCCCTTGGACCGGAATGGCTCGATCACGCCTTGAAAGGGGACTGGGCGGACCATCGCGAGTGTCATATTGGCGGCGACTTTTTGCTGATCTATCAACTCGACGGCAATCTGATCAACTTCGTCCGTGCCGGCACGCATTCCGAGCTGTTCGGTTGATTTCTGGCCGCGGCGAGAGGTGGCAGCACAAGCGTGTCAATTTGACCGCCCAGGTCGCCGTGTTCCTGATCCGCCGAATTCAACTTGGTTCGGCGCTCCACATTGCGGCGCCGCCATCGATGTTCTAATGTGTCAACATTGATTATCAGGAGGTTGGCTATGTCGATCACGACGGTTTCGAGCCGGGCGTTCCAGCAGAACGCGAGCGAGGCCCAGAAGGCGGCGCGGACGGGGCCGGTCGTCATCACGAACCGCGGCCGTCCCACACAGGTGCTGCTGAGCTACGAGGCCTATCAGCGGCTGGCGGGGGCTCGCCGCAGCATCGTCGAGGCGCTGGCCATGCCGGGGCTGGCGGATATCGACCTGGAGATCCCCGCGATGCGGAATCTGCCGCGACCGGCCGACTTCTCCTGATGTTTCTGCTCGACACCAATGTGATTTCCGAGCTGCGCAAGGCGGGCGACGGCAAGGCCAATCCTCGGGTCGTGGCCTGGTTGTCGGCGGTCGATGCCGCGACCTTCTATGTCTCGGCTGTCACGCTGATGGAGCTCGAGCTCGGAATTCTGTTGATCGAGCGCCGCGACGTCGCGCAGGGCACGCGGCTGCGCACTTGGATGGACGGCTACGTGCTGCCTGAATTCGCGGAACGGACCGTCTTGATCGACCGTGCCGTGGCCCTTGCTTGCGCGCGTCTTCACGCCCCCGATCCGCGGCCTGAGCGCGACGCCTTCATCGGCGCCTGCGCGATCGTGCATGGTATGACGCTTGTCACGCGCAACGTGATGGATTTTGCTGCGATGGGGCTGACCGTCATCAATCCCTGGAACCATGAACGGTAAACCCGCATGCCTGAGCAGAATGAAGAGTTGATTGCGGTGGCGGCATCGATCGTGGCGGCCTATGTGACGCGTAACAACGTGCCGGCAACTGATCTGCCGCGCCTGATCGCGAGCACTCATGCGGCGCTTGCCGCTTTGGCAGGCTCCCCTGCGCCCGTCGTCGCCGAGCCGCTGGTCCCTGCCGTGCCGATCCGCCGATCGGTGACGCCCGACGCGATCATCTGCCTGGAGGACGGCAGGGCGTTTAAATCCCTGAAACGCCACCTGAGCGCGAGCTACGGCCTGACGCCGGACCAGTACCGCGCGAAATGGAATCTGCCGGCCGATTATCCGATGGTCGCGCCGAACTACGCCGAGGCCAGATCGGCGATGGCAAAGTCGATCGGTTTGGGCCGCAAGACCGGGCCATTAAGCCGCCGTGCGAAAACGACAGCCTGAGAAGACCTTTCGCATTGTCCCAATCAGTCTTCGAACCAAGTGATGCCCGTTTTCAGTTGGCTGATTAAAGAATTGCCTCACGATATCAGATTGATATCGGCTTTTCTGGGATCCAGCTGGAGCCGCAGGAGATGACGAAGATTCCGCACCCCACCGATC
>JACDQN010000117.1 GCA_015657575.1 Sphingopyxis sp. | reverse complement strand
TCGTCATGCTGAACTTGTTTCAGCATCCATGGCCGACCCTTGCCCTCAACGCCGCGTTTCAGGAATCGACGGGCCATGGACCCTGAAACAAGTTCAGGGTGACGAAGCTAGGATTCAAAGCGGCGGTTTTTAATCCAAATTGGGCCGCAACCAGCGCGTCGCCGTTTCCAGGTCGACCCCGCGCCGCGCGGCATAATCCTCCAGCTGGTCGCTGCCGATCCGCGCCACGCCGAAATACTGGCTTTCGGGATGGCCGAAATAGAAACCGCTGACCGCCGCCGTCGGCAGCATCGCAAAGCTCTCGGTCAGCACCAGCCCGGCATTGTCCTCGGCCTTGAGCAGGTCGAACAGGATCGGTTTCAGGCTGTGATCGGGACAAGCGGGATAGCCCGGCGCCGGACGGATACCGCGATATTCTTCCTTGATCAGCGCCTCGTTGGTCAGCTGTTCGCCGGGGGCATAACCCCACAAAGTCGTACGGACATGCTGGTGGAGTCGTTCTGCGAACGCTTCGGCGAAGCGATCGGCGAGCGCCTTCAGCAAGATGTCCGAATAATCATCCTTGTCGGCGCGGAAGCGTTCCGAATGCGGTTCGATGCCGTGAATGCCGACTGCGAAGCCGCCCATCCAGTCGCCCGCCGGATCGATGAAATCGGCGAGGCACATATTGGCGCGATCGCGGCTCTTCTTGATCTGCTGGCGCAGGAAGGGGAGCGTCACATGGCGCTCCTCGTCCGCGAGATGGATCGTCACGCTGTCGCCGTCGCGCGCGCACGGCCAGAAGGCGCAGACCCCGCGTGCGGTCAGCCATTTCTCGGCGATCAGCTTGTCGAGCATCGCATCGGCATCGGCCTTGAGCGCCACCGCCGTTTCGCCGACCACGTCATCATCGAGGATCGACGGGTATGTGCCGTGCAGTTCCCATGCGCGAAAGAAGGGCGTCCAGTCGATACACTCGCGCAGATCCTCGAGCGACCAATCATCGAAGCGGTGCAATCCCGGCTGCAACGGCGGCGCGGGCTTGTCGCTGAGATAGGCGTCGTAATAATTGGCGCGGGCCTCTTCGAGGGTGTGGAGCACGCTCTGCCCCTTGCCCGCGCGCACGTCGCGAACATGGGCGTAATCGTCCTTGTAACCCTGCACATAGGCGTCGCGCCCGGTGTCGCTGACGAGCGAGGTTGCGACGCCGACCGCGCGGCTCGCGTCGAGAACGTGGAGCACTGGCCCCTGATAGGCGGGGTCGATGCGCAGCGCCGTGTGAACCTTCGACGTCGTCGCCCCGCCGATCAGCAGCGGCATCGTCATGCCCGCACGCTGCATTTCTTCGGCCACCGTCACCATCTCGTCGAGCGAAGGCGTGATCAGCCCCGACAGGCCGATCATGTCGGCGTCATTCTCGTTCGCCGCCTCGAGGATCTTGCTCCACGGGACCATCACGCCCAGATCGACGATCTCGAAGCCGTTGCATTGCAGCACGACGCCGACGATATTCTTGCCGATATCGTGGACGTCGCCCTTGACGGTCGCCATCACGACCTTGCCCTTGCCCTTCGCGCCCGGTTCCTTCGCCGCCTCGATAAAGGGCAGCAGGTGCGCCACCGCCTTCTTCATCACGCGCGCCGATTTCACCACCTGCGGCAGGAACATCTTGCCCGACCCGAACAGGTCGCCGACGACGTTCATCCCGTCCATCAGCGGCCCCTCGATCACCTCGATCGGGCGCGGCATCAGCTGCCGCATCTCTTCGGTATCGTCGACGACATAAGCGTCGATGCCCTTGACCAGCGCATGTTCGAGCCGCTTGGCGACCTCCCATCCGCGCCATTCCTCGGCGGCCTTTTCCTGCGCCGGATTGCTGCCCTTATAGCGTTCGGCGAGGGCGATCAGCCGCTCGGTCGGCGTTTCCGCCTCGCCCTCGACCTTGCGGTTGAGCACGACATCCTCGACCGCCTGCCGCAGTTCGGGATCGATCGTGTCATAGACGTCGAGCTGCCCCGCGTTGACGATCGCCATGTCGAGCCGGCGGGGATCGCATAATAGAGGAAGACGCTGTGCATCGCGCGGCGGACGGTCTCGTTGCCGCGAAACCCGAACGACAGGTTCGACAGCCCGCCCGAAAAATGCACATGCGGACAGCGGATGCGGATTTCCTTCACCGCCCTCGATGAAGTCGACGGCATAATTGTCATGTTCTTCGAGGCCCGTCGCGACCGCGAACAC
>JACDQN010000015.1 GCA_015657575.1 Sphingopyxis sp. | reverse complement strand
GCGCGCGCGCGCGCGCCGCGGCGGAGGCGGCTGGCCACCGCAACGACCGTGGAAAAGGCGGCAGGGCTTCGCGCGGCGGCAGCGCAATTGCGCGCCAATGCCGCGGCTATACTGGCTGCCAATGCAGAGGATATGGCGGCGGGAAAGACCGCCGGCCTGACCTCGGCGCTGCTCGACCGGCTGCGGCTGGACGAAGGGCGGCTCGGCGCGATCGCCGATGCGGTCGATGCGGTCGCCGCGCTACCCGATCCGGTCGCGCCGAAATCGACCGCGCGGTACGCCCGAACGGAATGGAGCTCAGCCGCATACGCGTGCCGCTCGGCGTCGTCGGCATCATCTATGAAAGCCGGCCCAACGTCACCGCCGACGCCGCCGCACTCGGACTGATGTCGGGCAATGCGGTGATCCTGCGTGGCGGCAGCGAGGCGGTCCATTCGAACCGCGCCATTCACGCCGCGCTCGCCGCGGGGCTTGCCGAGGCGGGGCTTTCCGCCGATGCGGTTCAGCTGGTGCCGGTGCAGGACCGCGCGGCGGTCGGCGCGCTGCTCCGCGCGCAGGGGCTCATCGACATCATCATCCCGCGCGGCGGCAAGGGTCTCGTCGCGCGCGTGCAGGACGAGGCGCGCGTCCCCGTGCTCGCACATCTCGACGGGATCAACCATCTCTACATCGACGGCGCCGCCGATCCGGCGAAGGCCGTCGCGCTCGCGGTCAATGCCAAGATGCGCCGCACCGGCATCTGCGGCGCGACCGAAACGATCCTGATCGACCGCGGCTATGCTGCGCCGCTCGCCATTATCGACGCGCTGATCGCGGCGGGGTGCGAAGTGCGCGGCGACAAGGGGATCGCCGCGCTGAGCCCGCATGTCGATCCGGCATCCGCAACCGATTGGGACACCGAATATCTGGATGCGATCGTCTCGGTCGCGCTCGTCGACGGAGTCGCCGGTGCACTCGCCCACATCGACGCGCATTCGAGCCGCCACACCGATGCCATCGTGACCGAGAATCAGGCGGCGGCCGAAAGCTTCCTGGCGGCAGTCGACAGCGCGATCGTCATGCACAACGCCTCGACGCAATTCGCCGACGGCGGCGAATTCGGCCTCGGCGCCGAAATCGGCATCGCGACCGGGCGGTTGCATGCGCGCGGTCCGGTCGCGCTTGAGGGGCTGACGACGTATAAATGGCTGGTGCGTGGGAGCGGCCAGACACGCCCTTGAATCACTTGTATACAAGTGATACATATGCTCGATGACCAAGCACACCGTCATTTCCGCCCGTATCGACCCCGAACTTCTGGCCAAGCTGGACCGGATCGCCGCGTTCAATGAGCGCAGCCGCGCCTGGGTAATCAGCCGCCTTCTCGACAGTGCCGTAACCAAGGAATTGGAGTTCGTCGATTTCATTCAGGTGGGGCTCGACGACGTTGCGGCGGGCCGTGTCGTCCCGCACGAGCAGGTGGTTGCGGAAATCGAAGCTCGGATCGCGGGGCGTAAAGCGGCTTGATGCGGCTGCGATGGGCGGACTCCGCCCGCGAAGAACTTTTTCGGGCTGCCGATTTTCTTGACGCCGAGCGGACGGGCGCGGGCGCCAAAATGCTGGAAGCCGTTCTTTCAGCCACCAGTCTTTTGGTTCAGCATCCCCAAGTCGGACCCGCAATCATGGGATCGCGGATCCGGAAGTGGCCTGTCGCCGATCATCCATTCTTGTTGCTGTATGATGTCGCTCGGCACGGGATCACTATCGTGCGTTTCGCCCACAATCGCAGCGACTGGCAGTCGCTCCTGTGATCACCACCGGCCTCCTCGGCGGCAGCTTCAATCCCGCGCATGGCGGGCATCGCGCGATCAGCCTCAACACGATCGAGGCGCTCGATCTCGACGAGTTGTGGTGGCTGGTCTCCCCGGGCAATCCGCTCAAATCCGCCAGGGGCATGGCCTCGCTTCCCGCCCGCCTCGGTTCGGCGCAGCGCATGGCGCGGCGTTCGCCGATCCGCGCGACCGCCATCGAGGCCGAACTCGGTACGCGCTATACGATCGACACGCTCAAAAAACTCGTCCGTCGCTACCCCAACCGCCGGTTTATCTGGATCATGGGCGCCGACAATCTCGCCCAATTGCCCCGGTGGCGCGACTGGCGGGGAATTGCGCGACTCATGCCGATTGCGGTTGTCGCGCGTCCGGGCTATAATGGCCGCACCCATGCTGCCCAAGCGATGGGTTGGCTGCGGCGCTTTGTCCGGCCCGCGGACCAGAAACGTCCTTGGACAGACTGGAGACCGCCTGCCCTCGTGTTCCTGCGTTTTTCGCCCGATGTGCGATCCGCAACAGCTATACGGCAGGCCAACCCCCGCTGGTTCGAAAGCTATGCAGGCCGTGCTTTGCGCGACCCCGTGACGCATTCGCGCCTCGCCATGGATGAAAGGAATGAAAAAGCTTGATAGCCGCCAGTAAGGATGCGGGCGCCGCATCCGCCAATGACAATGTGGACGCGCTCCACGCGCTGATCCTCCACCAGCTGGATGAGGACCAGGCCCAGGAAACCATTTCCATCCCGCTTGCCGGCAAGAGCAGCATCGCCGATCATATGGTGATCGCGAGCGGCCGGTCGACGCGTCATGTCTCGGCGATCGCCGACAAGCTGGCGCAGCGGATCAAGCAGGAAGCGGGCCGCAGCGTCCGCGTCGAGGGCCTGCCCAATGCCGACTGGGTGCTGATCGATGCCGGCGACGTCATCGTGCACCTGTTCCGCCCCGAGGTTCGCAGCTTCTACAACCTCGAGCGCATGTGGTCGTTCGGCGACGCGCCGCCGGTTGCCGCGGTAAATTGACGTCTTTGTTCTGTTCGGCCTAAAGCCCGGACAGAAGCGGCACCAGCCCGCTTTCACCGAGGGTGAACGAAGACGTCATGTTGCTGCACATCATCGCGCGCGGGCGCATCGGGCGGGCCCCGAGGCTGAGCTGGTCGAGCGCTATATGAAGCGCGTGACCTGGGCGCAGAAGATTTCGGAGCTTCCCGATACCGGCGGGCGCACCCCCGCCGCGGCAGAGAATAGCCGCACCGTGCTGCTCGACGAAGGCGGCGACCAGATGTCGTCGCTCGAATTTGCCAAACTTCTTGAAAAATGGCGCGACGGCGGGGTGCGCGAGGCACGCTTCTGCCTCGGCGCCGCCGACGGCTTCACGCCCGAGGAACGCGAGGGCGCCGACAAGGTCATCGCCTTCGGCCGCGCGACCTGGCCGCATCTGATGGCGCGTGCGATGCTCGCCGAGCAATTGTGGCGCGCCACCAGCATCATCGCGAACCACCCCTATCATCGCGAAGGAAGGCAATGAGGCGCCTCGCCGCCATGCTCGGCCTCTTCGCCGCCGTCGCCGGCGGCGCAATGGCGTTGGCGCAGAGCGACATCTTCGATCCCGCCGCGATTGCGGCGCGCGAACGCGCCCAGCTGCTCGGCGCCAAGCAGCAATCGGCGGAGGCGATGGCGCGCAGCGCGACGCTGGAACGCCAGGCGGCGGCGGCGAGCAGCGAGGCCGACCGCCTGAAGAAACGCAGCGCAGCGCTCGCCGCGCGCATCCAGTCGGCCGAAGCCGATATCAGCGCCGGCGAGGCCCGCGTCGCGCTCGTCAGGCGACGGCTCGCGGCGCAGCAGGCGCGACTCGCCGAGCAGCAGCAGCCGCTGCTCGAACTCACGGCGTCGCTCCAGCAATTGTCGCGCCAGCCGCCGGTCAGCGTGCTCGCACAGCCCGGATCGATGCGTGACATGGTGCACGCGCGCGCGGTGCTCGACGCAATCATGCCGGTGATCGAGCGCCGGACGGCCGGAGTGCGCAGCGAACTCGCGGCGCTGCGGACGATCCGCCGGCAGCAGTCGATCGCGCTCCAGACGCTGTCGGCGAGCAAGGCGCAGCTCGCGGCGCGCCGCGACGCGCTGACGCGGCTCGAGAATGAAGGGCGGCTGCGCTCGCGCGAGCTGATGAGCAGCGCGCAGCTGGAAGCCGACCGCGCCCTGGGGCTGGGCGAGAAGGCGCGCGACATCGTCGAGCTGATGGACGCGCTCCAAGCCGACAGCGCGGTGCGCGGCGAGCTGGCACAGCTGGCAGGACCGCTGCCGCGCCCCCGCGATCCGGCCGGAAGCGCGCCGAACCTCGCCGCGCCCGCCGCGGCCGAGCCCGAGTTGACCGAAGGCGCCTATCGCCTGCCGGTCGTCGGCCGCATCGTCGCGGGCCTCGGCGAGGTCAACGAAAGCGGGGTGCGATCGCGCGGCGTCACCATCGCCGCGCGTGCGGGCGGCCAGGTCGTCGCCCCCGCGCCGGGGCGCGTCAGTTTTGCCGGCGACTATCGCGGCTATGGCAAGATCGTCATCATCGACCATGGCGGCGGATGGACCTCGCTGCTCACCGGGATGATCGGCCTGTCGGTGACGGTCGGCGACACGCTCGACGCTGGCACCCCGATCGGCCGCGCCGGGTCCGACGACAGCCGCATCACCGTCGAACTGCGGCGCGCCGGCGCCCGGTCGACATCGTCGCGATGCTGTCCTGATCCCGCGATTAATCCCCCGTTCGGACGCTGCCGCGTACCGGGAACTCTCGCTTGACGGCCCGTCAAACGCATAGGAAGATGGTGGGCCGGGGTATATAAGGCGGAGAATCCCGCCTGAGTGAAAGACGCATATGACCGACTCGACCAAGACCGCCGCCTCTCCCAAGCGCCGTTTCGCCCTGTGGCAGGGCGCCGCCGCGCTCAGCACGCTGGCGCTGGTACCGCTCGCGACGGGGGCGATGGCGAGTGTCGACAGCAAGACGACGGACGAGATTTCGCGCTTCATGGACGTGTTTCTCGAGGTCAAATCCAACTATGTCGAACCGGTCGACGATTCGAAGCTGATCGAGGGCGCGATCAACGGCATGCTTGCCAGCCTCGACCCGCATTCGGGCTATCTCGACGCGAGCGGCTATTCGACGCTGCGCACCCAGACCGACGGCGAATATGGCGGGCTCGGCCTGTCGGTGACGATGGAAGACGGCGTGGTGAAGGTGATCGCGCCGACCGCCGACACCCCGGCCGACAAGGCGGGAATCAAGGCGGGCGATTATATCACCCACATCAACAAGGAACTGATCTTCGGCCTGACGCTCGACGAGGCGGTCGATCAGATGCGCGGCAAGCCCGGCACCAAGATCGACATCACCGTCGTGCGCGAAGGCCATGACAAGCCGATGGAATTGTCGCTGACGCGCGAGATCATCGACCTGAAGCCCGTCAAATGGGAAACCAAGGGCGATGTCGGTGTGCTGACCGTCTCCAGCTTCTCGGCCGACGCGACGCGCGACCTCAAGGCCGCGATGATGGCGGTCGAGAAATCGATGGGCAAGAAACCGCGCGGATGGGTGCTCGACCTGCGTTCGAACCCCGGCGGGCTGCTCGACGAGGCGGTCGGGATCAGCGACGTCTTTCTCGACCGCGGCGAAATCGTGTCGCAGCGCGGCCGTCGCAAGGGCGATATCGAGCGCTATTTCGCCGAACCCGGCGATCTGGCGGGCGGCGCACCCGTTGTTGTGCTGATCGACTCGGGATCGGCTTCGGCTTCCGAAATCGTCGCCGGTGCGCTGCAGGATCAGCATCGCGCGGTGGTGATGGGCGAACGCAGCTTCGGCAAGGGTTCGGTGCAGACGGTGCTGCCGCTGTCGGACACCACAGCGCTCCGCCTGACCACCGCGCGCTATTACACGCCGTCGGGCCGCAGCGTGCAGGAAGGCGGATCGATCCCGACATCCGCGTCCCGCAGCTCAGCGACCCGGATTACGCTTCGCGTCCGAAATTCCGCGAGAGCGACCTGCGCCGCCATCTGATCAACGAGAAGAAGGTCGACAACAGCCTGCTCGAAAAGGATGAAAAGGCCGACCCGCGCTTCACCGCGACCCCGGCCGAGCTCAAGGCCAAGGGTATCGAGGATTATCAGCTCTATTATGCGCTGCAGACGATCGGCCGTATCGGCCCGGCGACGCCGCGCATGGCACAGGGCGCCAAACCGCCCGTCGCCAAGCCTGCCGCCAAGCCGACCGCGCGCAACTGACGGTCCCTTTCTATCCGTTATCCCGGCCCTTCGATTGCCTTGGCGGGCGCTCAGGATATTCAGCCTTCGGCTGAAGGCCGGGATGACGATGTTTCAAGGTAGATTTTAGATGCTTCGATCCCGCCTCGCCGCGCCGCTCGTCGCGTTCGCGGCGCCCGTCCTTCTCTATGGCGGTGCGCTGGTGTCGCAATATGGCTTCGGACTTCACCCGTGCGAGATGTGTTACTGGCAGCGCTGGCCGCATCAGGCGGCGATCCTGCTCGCGCTGCTGGCGCTGATCCTGCGCCGGAACGACGGCGCGATGCGGACGCTGACGATCCTCGCCGCCGTGGCGATCGCGATCAGCGGCGCGATCGGCGTCTTTCACGCGGGCGTCGAATATGGCTTGTGGGAGGGGCTGACGACCTGCAGCACGGGCGCCGGGGGTCCGATTTCGCTCGACGACATCATGGCGGCGCCGATCACCCGCTGCGACGTACCGCAATGGACGCTCGCGGGGATTTCGCTCGCGGGTTTTAACGCGATTTTCTCGCTCGGCGCGGCCGCGTTCGTCTTGACCTTGCTGCGCCGCCGGACCACATCGGGGGCATGAGCAAAAAGCGCAATGCTTCGATGATCCGCGTCGACCAGGCGGGCGAATATGGCGCGACGCGCATCTATGCCGGCCAACTCGCGGTGATGGGCGACCGCCATCCGATGGCGCGCGAGATCGCGCATATGGCCGAGCAGGAAGAGCGCCATCGCAAATTCTTCGACGCGATGGTCGCGCAGCGCCGCGTACGCCCGACCGCGCTCCAGCCGGTGTGGAACGTCGCGGGCTTCGCGCTCGGCGCCGTCACCGCTGCGATGGGACCGCGCGCCGCGATGGCATGCACCGCTGCGGTCGAGACCGAGATCGACCGCCATTATCAGCATCAGCTTGAGGAACTGGGCGACAGCGACCCCGAACTTAGCGCCGCGGTCGCCGATTTCCGCGCCGAGGAGTTGGAGCATAAGGAAGCGGCGCTCGCCGCGGGTGCCGAAAGCGCGCCCGGCTATCCGCTGCTCAGCTTCGCGATCCGCGCCGGCTGCCGTGCAGCCATCGCGCTGTCGAAGCGTATCTGATAAGAAACAGCTCGCCGTTCACGACGGATGCAGGATCGCGGTGTCATGCCGCGCAAGATGACAAAGGAACGACCGATGACCCGCCTCCCCTTCCTCGCCTTGATCCTCGCAGGCAGCGCCGCCGCGCTACCCGCGACCGCGCAGGGCCCCAGCGACGCGGAAAAGATCAACCAGGTCATCGTCTACGGCAACGACAAGTGCGAACAGTCCAGCCCCGACGAAATCGTCGTGTGCAACCGCCTGCCCGAAAGCGAACGCTATCGCGTGCCGCCGATGCTGCGCGGCAACCCGCTCGACGTCCGCAACGAGGCCTGGGCGAACAAGGTCGTCGCGCTCGAACGCGTCGGGCGCTTCGGCACGGACAGCTGCTCGCCGACCGGGCTCGGCGGCTTCACCGGCTGTACGCAGGCGCTGCTCGCCGGTGCGAAGGCAGAGCGTCAGGCGGCCGACAAGACCGACTGGCAGGCGATGATCGCCGACGAACGCGCCAAGCGCCTCGCCGGCATCGATGCCGCGTCGGACGAGGTCGAAGCCGCGGTCGTCGCCGAAGAACGCGCGCTCGCCGAGCGCCAGAAGGCGGCCGAAGAACTCGAACGCCAGGCGAGCGGCCAAGCGCCGGCCCCGACCGCACTCGACGAGGCCGACGCCGAACCTTTGCCGGTGCCGCCGCAGCCCTGAGGCCGCGGCGTCCGGCGCCGGGCGCTTAGTTCAGCAGATACTGCTTCCAGAAGAGCAGCGACGCCCAGAAATTATAGTCGGCATTTTCCTTCTTCGCGAAGCCATGCCCTTCGTTGGTGCCAACCAAGTGCCACGCCGTGCCGCCATTCTTGCGCACCGCGGCAACGATCTGGTCGGCCTCCGACGCCGGCACGCGCGGGTCGTTGGCGCCGGTGACGACGAACAGCGGCTTCTTGATGTCGGCAACGCGCGTCAGCGGCGAAATTTCGATCAGCTTCTTGCGCTGCACCGGATCGCGCTCGTCGCCATATTCGACGCGGCGCAGGTCGCGGCGATATTCCTGCGTATTCTCTAGGAAGGTCACAAAGTTCGAGATCGCGACGATGCAGAGATTGGCGCGCAGTTTTGCGGCATATTGAGCTGCGGCCGCATAGCACATATAGCCGCCGTAGCTGCCGCCCGTCAGACCGAAGCGCGACGCGTCGAGCGACTTGTCCTTCGCAAGGGCATCGAGGAAGGCGCCCATGTCCTTGACGCTGTCCTCGCGCTTGAACGGACCATTGTCGAGGCTGACGAAGGTCTTGCCGTAGCCTGTCGAACCGCGGACGTTTGGGTAGAAGAGCGCGATTCCCATTTCGTTGAGCATATAGTTGCTGCGGCCCATGAAACCGGGGCGCGACTGCGCCTCTGGGCCGCCGTGGACGCTCATGATCAGCGGGCGCTTGCCGGGGAACTTCACGGGATCGGGACGGTAGAGGAAGCCCGACACCTCCAGCCCGTCGAAGCTCTTCACCTTGATCAGCTCGGGTTCGACATTCTTGGTCACGTCGAGGCCGCCGGTCTCGCTTTCGGTCCAGCGCGTCACCGCGAGCGTCTTCGGATCGACGCTATAGGCATCCGCCGCGCTGCGCGCCGAGGTGAAGCTGAAGCCGATTTCGCCCCAGGGTGCGATTTCGACGCCGCCGATGATGCCGGCGGGCAGCGCGTCGACGGTGCGGACGGCACCGCTCTTCGTGTCGAGGATGCGCAGCTTGCTCATCCCCGCCTCGTTGATCGTATAAGCGATGAAGCTGCCGTCGTCGGCCATGTCGAAGCCGCTGACTTCCCATTTTTCGGCGGGGCCGCGCGGCGTGAATTTACCCGTGAAGGGGTCGAGCGTGCCGAGCCGTTCGAATTCCGCGCCTTCGTCGCTGGTGATCCAGATCGTCCCGTCGGGCGCAAAGACGCCGCCGCCGTGCGACACCGTCTTGCTGTGATCGCCGATCGGCGTCATCGCCCCGGTCTTGAGGTCGAGGCGGAAGAAGTCCGATTTCTGCACCGACGTATATTGGCCGACGAGCGCCCAGCTCTTGTCGGGCGCGAAGTCGAGCAGCGCCCAGCCGCCGCCTTCGACCTGCGCGGCCATGCGCGTGCTCGCCGGATCGCGGGGGTTCATGACATAGATGTCGCTGTCGCGGCCGTTGCGGCGCGTCGAGGTATAAGCGACGAGCGCGCCGTCGTTGCTCCATGCGTTCATCCCGTTGCGGCTCTTGCCGTCGGTCAACAGCTCGAGCCGCCCGTCCTTCATCGCATAGATCTGATAGAATTCGTTGCCGCCGATATCCTTCTGGACGAGCATCACGTCGCCGGTCTTCGGCGACCAGGCGCCGCCTCCGATCGGTTCAGCCTCGAAGGTCAGCTGCTTGCGCGCGCCCATCGGCCGCGCGACGCGGTGAATCTGGTTTGTGTTTCCGAAGCGGGTCGAAATCAGCATCGACTTGTCGGTCGGATGCCACCCGACGAAGCCCGCGCCGCGATTTTCCATATAGGGCCGCGTTGCCGCGGTCAGATCGGCGGGGACTTCGGGAACGCCGTCGGCGATCAGCGCCGCGGGTTTGGGCTCGACGCCCGGTTTGGCGGCCTCCTCGGCCAGCGCCGGCGCGAGCGGCAAGGTCAGGGCGGCCAGAACGGCAAGATAACGCATGAGCAGATTTCCCCTATCGCTTGAAAGCAGATGACAGCCACTAGACGATGGCACGGCGGCATTTGGATGCAACGCTTCGACGAGCGGTGCCCGACGCTCGACCATCGGCAAGCGAACCGTGCTGTCGTTGCGGCCTCCCGCTATCCAAACAGCCTGAGACTGGCGGGAATATTGCCAAAACTGCAGCGATTTAGGCACCCCGGCGCGATTCCGTTGCGAATCCACGGCGAAACGAACGGAAAAATTAACGAATCGATGGCAAGCTGTCTTGACTTGGGAATTATTGGCTGAAATCGTGGCGTTTCTGGGAATCGCCGGCCTGAGGGGGCTGAGAAAATGGCATCAGCATTTGGACCGCGCCTGTGGAGGCGTTCGACAACCAGTGTGCCGCCGGCACGGAGCCTGGGCCGCCGAATGACCTGGCACGCCGCCACCGCTCTCGTCGCCTTTGCCGCCTTGCAGATCTGGCTCGTGTCGAGCGCGATCGCCGCGGGCGCCCCGTCGGCGCTGATCGTCGTCGCATTGATCGTCCTTCTCGCTCTTGCCGTTCCCGCCGTTCGCGCGATGGAACGCCGCTGGTATCACCTTAGCCGCCAGGCGCTCGCCAGCTGGGGCCTGCACGCCCGCTTTCGCCGCGATGTCCGCCGCCTGTGGGCGTCGCGCTCGTCGCTGCCTCGTCGTGGCCAGCTG
>JACDQN010000116.1 GCA_015657575.1 Sphingopyxis sp. | reverse complement strand
CGTCCTGACCGGCGGCGGCGCGCTGATCGCCGAGCTGGACGAATTGCTGCGCGATGCGACCGGCCTGCCGGTCACGGTCGCCGAAGACCCGTTGACCTGCGTCGCGATCGGCACCGGCCGCGCGATGGAGGATCCGGCCTTCCGCGGCGTGTTGCAGCAGGCCTGATCGAAGGCTTCTGAAACATGGCTCGCCCGGCACATCGGCGTCCGGGGCAATCCCGAAAGGCCCAGTACAGCCTGTTCGCTGCCTATGTCATTGCGGTGACCGGGGCAGTGGCGGGCTTGCTGCTGGCCATATTGTCGGTTGCCGACCCGGTCGGCTTTGCCCAGCTGCGCGTCGCCAGTCAGGAAATCACCGCGCCGATCGCGCGCGGCACGCGGTCGGTCATCGGCTCGATTTCCGGGATCGATGACACTGTCGGCGCCTATGTCCGCGCGGGTACGCAGAACCGGCGGCTGCGCAAGGAGCTGGCCGACACGCGCCGACAGCTCGTCGCGACGAGCTCGCTGCAGGAAGAAAACCGCCAGCTGAAGGCTCTGCTGCAGCTGCAGGAAACGACCAAGGCGGCGGTCGCCAATGGATATCTGCTCACCTCGACCTCAACCAGCAGCAAGCGTATTGCGCTGCTCAGCATCGGCCGCAACGTCGGCGTCACGGCGGGACAGCCGGTGCGCGGCGCCGACGGGCTGATCGGCCGTGTGCTGAGTTCGGGGCCGTCGGTGTCGCAGGTTCTGCTGCTGACCGACGTCGACAATATCGTTCCCGTCCGTCGCGCCCGCGACGGCCTGCCCGCGCTCGCCTATGGCCGCGGCAACGGCGACCTCGACGTGCGGACGCTCAACATCGCGAACAATCCGTTCAAGCCCGGCGACATCCTGGTCACCTCGGGCACGGGCGGGCTGTATCCGCCCAACATTCCGGTCGCAATCGTCGTTGCGGCGCCAGGATGACGGTGCGCTCGCGCGGCCTGCTCGCCGATCCAGGCAAGGTCGACGCGGTGTCGGTCTTGCGCCCCTATACCCCCGACAATATCGACGCCCAGCCCCTGCCCGCCGCCGCGGCCGCTCCGGCTCCAGCTGCTGCCCCGGCCCCATGAACCAGAAGGGCCCCCGCCTCGGCGAACCGGCATCGCTGTGGCGGATACGCATCGTGCCGATCGCGACCGTGATGGTCGGCTCCGCATTGCCGCTGATGTTGCCGCTGATCGCCAATTCGCCGGTGCTGCCGCCGCTGGGGCTGCTGTTTTTCCTGTGCTGGCAGCTGCTGCGCACCGAAATGTGGCCGGTGTGGATCGGGCTGCCGCTGGGGCTGTGGGACGATCTGTTCAGCGGCTCGCCGATCGGCACCGCGGTGGGGCTGTGGACCGTGGCGAGCATCGCAATCCATTATATTTCGCAGCGCATCTACTGGCGCGGCTTCTTCCACGACTGGGCAATCGGCGCGTTGCTGCTCGGGCTGATCCAGGCGACCGCGGCGCTGATCACGCACCCCGATGTGCACAGCGGGCGCGTGCTCGGGCTTGTGGTGCCGCAGATCGTGATCTCCGCGCTGCTCGTGCCGTTCTTCCTCCGCCTCACGGGCAAATTTGACAATTTCCGCTTGAAACGCCGATAAAATTCCATGCCCCGCAAGAAGAGTCCGCCGATCACCGAAGCCTGGAGGGGCATCACCTTCACCCGGCGCACGCTGCTCGTCGGCGGTGGACAGATGGTCGTCGGCGCGGCGCTCGCGGCGCGCATGGGATATATTTCGGTGATCGACAATGATCGCTATGTCCTTGAATCGGAAAGCAACCGCGTCAATCTGACGCTGGTGCCGCCGCGGCGCGGCTGGATCGTCGACCGGCGCGGCAAGGCGCTCGCGAACAACCGCGTGTCGCTCCGCATCGACATCATCCCCGACCGGCTGCACGACAAGGACTTCGTGCTCGGACAGCTGCGCACGCTGCTCAAGCTCGATAATGATACGATGGAGCGGATCAACCGCGACCTCAAGGCCGCGTCGGGATTTCAACCGGTCGCGGTCAAGGAGGACATGACCGAGGCCGAATATAGCGCGATCCTCGTCCGCCTGCCCGAACTCCCCGGAATCGCACCGCAACGCGGCTTTGCCCGCAACTATCCGACGGGCGCGGCGGTCGGCCACCTGATCGGCTATGTCGGCGCCCCGAACGCCGAGGAATATCAGAAGGTCAAGGATCCGCTGTACATCACGCCGGGGTACAAGATCGGCAAGGACGGGTTGGAGAAATATTTCCAGGAAATGCTGAAGGGCAAGCCCGGCGCGCGGCGCGTCGAGGTGACCGCGGGCGGCAAGGTCGTGCGCGACCTCGACACCCAGCCCGATGTACAGGGCAAGACCGTGCATCTGACGATCGACGCCGACCTGCAGGAATATGTCGCGCGGCGCATGGGACGCGAGTCGGGCGCGGCGGTCGTTATCGACTGCCAGAATGGCGACATCCTCGCCTTTGTCTCGATGCCGAGCTTCGACCCCAACAGCTTTTCCGACGGGATCAGCAATTCGGAATATAGCTGGCTGCGCGCCGACGATCACCAGCCGTTGATCAACAAGGCGACGCGCGGCCTCTATCCGCCCGGTTCGACCTTGAAACCGATGGCGGCTATCGCGGCGGTCGAGCATGGCGTCGACCCCGGCGAGCGCCACACCTGCATCGGCGGCTACCGCCTCGGCAGCCGCTTCTTCCGCTGCCTCGGTACGCATGGCAGCGTCGACATGCCGACCGCGATCGAAAAGAGCTGCAACAGCTATTTCTACTGGCTGGCGCACCGGCTCGGCTATGATGCGATTGCCCCGACGGCCAAGCTGATGGGGCTCGGCGAGGAATTCCAACTCGCGGGGAGCAACCAGCGCTACGGCACCATCCCCGACAGCGCGTGGAAGATGAAGAGATATGACCAGCAATGGTCGGCGTCGGATTCGCTCAATGCGATCATCGGCCAGGGCTATGTCAGCGTGAACCCGCTGCAGCTTGCGGTGATGACCGCGCGCATCGCGTCCGGCCGGCGCCTCTACCCACGCCTCGTCAACCGGCATTTTAAGAACGAGCCCCTGCCCTTCTCGGCCGCCGCGCTCGCTGTCGCGCGCGAGGGCATGAACCGCGTCGTCAACGGTGCGGGCACGGCGGTGCGCAGCCGCCTGCCGCTCGACGGCATCACCATGGCGGGCAAAACCGGCACCGCGCAGGTGCGCGGCCTCGCATCGGGATCGCGCGGGCAGAGCGGCGCGTGGAAATATCGCGACCATGGTCTGTTCGTCGGCTTCGCGCCCGTCGACAATCCGCGCTACGCCACCGGCATCGTGATCGAGCATGGCATGGGCGGCAGCCGCGCCGCCGCGCCGGTCGCAAAGGATTTCATGACCTTCCTCTTCGATCGCGAGAAGGGCATGGAAGCGCTCGAAACCTTCGAGGCCGGCTGGGGCGGCACGATCAAGGAGCGGATGGACCGCGACTATGCGGCGTGGAAATCGGGCGCCAGCACCGGCCCCGACGTGGGGACCGGACAATGATCCCCGTCCCCCCCGCCATCCAGCGCATCCCGTGGAAGCTGATCGCATTGCTCTCGGCGATTACCGGCTTCGGCCTGCTCGTCCTCTATTCGGCAGCGGGCGGCAACTGGTCGCCTTGGGCATGGCAACAGGGCGTGCGCTTCGCCGTCTTCCTGACCGTCGCGCTCGTCATCGGGCGCTTCTCGATCAAGATTTTCGAGGATTTTGCCTATCTTGGCTATATCGCCGTGCTCATCCTGCTGATCGCGGTCGAATTGCTCGGTTTCGTCGGCGGGGGCAGCCAACGATGGCTCAACCTCGGCTTCATGAATCTCCAGCCCTCCGAACTGATGAAGGTCGCGATCGTGCTCGCGCTCGCACGCTTCTACGCGCAGCTACCGCCCGGCGAGACGCGAAGCTGGACCGCGCTGTGGCCCGCGCTCGTCATGATCGGCTTTCCCGCCGCGCTCGTCATGCTGCAACCCGACCTTGGCACCGCGCTGGCGATCTGCGTCAGCGGGGTGATTGTGATGTTCGTCGCGGGCCTGCCCTTCTGGTGGTTCGGCAGCACCGCGGTCGCCGGCCTCGCGGCGCTCCCGGTCCTTTTCTCTTTCCTGCATGACTATCAGCAGAAGCGCGTGCTGATCTTCCTCGACCCCGAAAGCGATCCGCTCGGCGCGGGCTACCATATCAGCCAGTCGAAGATCGCGATCGGTTCGGGCGGCGTCGGCGGCAAGGGCTTCCTCAACGGATCGCAAAGCCATCTCGACTATCTGCCCGAAGGCCACACCGATTTCATCTTCGCGACGATGGCCGAAGAATGGGGGCTGATCGGCGGGCTCGCTCTGCTCTTCGCCTTTTTCATGCTGCTGCGCTGGGGCAACCGCGTCGCGCTGCGGGCGCGGACACGCTACGGCCAGATCGTCGCGACGGGGCTCACGATGACGATCTTCTTCTATATCGCGATCAACCTGATGATGGTGATGGGCCTCGCCCCGGTAGTCGGCATCCCCCTGCCCCTCTTCTCCTATGGCGGGTCATCGATGCTGACGATCATGACGTGCGTCGGCATCATCTTGGCGATCGAAAACGACAGCAAAACGGGCACCCGCCGCTTTCATTGAGAAAAAATCACGCGAAGGGATTGCCAAGGGTCCAGCACCATGATAGCGGCCCGCTCTCTTCGCAGCGCAAGGGGTTCCACCCCGCTGCCAAGACCGCCGAGAAACCGGCAGTGGACGCATAGCTCAGTTG
>JACDQN010000115.1 GCA_015657575.1 Sphingopyxis sp. | reverse complement strand
GTCTTCGATCCCTTTTTCACACCGTTCGAGACGCTGGAGAATCAGGCGGGGCCTCTATGGCGTGCCCAGGGACAAGCGCATTTCGGACGCGTTGCTCGCCGCGGTGCATTTGAGCGACAAGCGCGACGCCTATGCGCGCACCTTGTCGGGGGGCATGAAGCGCCGCCTGCTCGTCGCAAAAGCAATGGTGCATTCGCCGCCGATCATCGTCCTCGACGAACCGACCGCGGGCGTCGATATCGAACTGCGCCAGCAGCTTTGGGAATATGTACAGTCGCTCAACGACCGCGGCGTCACCGTCGTGCTGACGACGCATTATCTGGAAGAAGCCGAGGAGCTGTGCGACCGCATCGCGATCATCAACCATGGCAAGCTGATCGCGAACAAGCCGACGCGCGAGCTGGTCGACATGGCGCGCGAGAAGATCGTCGTCGTGACGCTCGACGCCGACGTCACCGCGCTGCCGTCGCACCCGGCGTTCGAGAAGGTCGAGCGCGAGGGCGAACGTGGGCTTGCGATCAGCTACAACAAGGATCGCATGAACGCGGGCGAAGTGCTCGCCGCGGTGAATGCGATGGGCCACGGCATCGTCGACGTTTCGACGCGCGAGGCCGACCTCGAGGATGTGTTCCTCAACCTGACGCGCAGCGCGGCCTGAGGTTCAGCGGCGGTAGCGCGCGAAAAAGGCCCACATCGCTTCATTGTCGGCGACCCATTCGTGGCCGCGCCCTTGACGATATGGCTGGCGACACGTGCGCCGCGGCGACAGCGCGTATAGCGTTGCTCCGCCGCGGTTTCGGAGAGCAGAACCGCTGCGGGCCCGGCGCGGCAGCCGCCGAGTTCGGCCCAGCGCGCCAGCGCGGCCGCCATCGGATATTGCCAATAACCGGCACCGCCGCCTTCGACGGGGTTGACCTTGTCCTGGTCTCCAGCGAACGCCAGCACGGGCATCGCGCGCGCGGGCTTGCAGGTCGCGGGATCAGGGCGCTGCGGATCGCTCGCCAGCGGGTTGCCGGCGCGCAGGCCGACGACCGGTGCGATCGCGGCAAAGCGGTCGGCCGCGACGCAGCCGAGCCACGAGGTCATGCGCCCGCCGCCCGACAGGCCCGTCGCATAGACGCGCCGGCGGTCGGCGCAGCCCTTCGCCGCGAGCCAGTCGATCGCGCCGGTCAGGAAGGCGACATCGTCGGCGTCGGCTGCCGTGGGCACCTTCCCGGTGATCGTCGGAACGCCCGGTATGTTCCAGACGAAACCCTTGGTCGCTCCCTCGCCGACCGGAATGCCGCCGTCGGGCGCGGCGACGAGGAAGCCGTGACGGTCGGCGGTCGCGGCGAGGCCTGAACTCGCCAGCATGGCCGCGCCGTTGCCGCCGCTGCCGTGGAGCAGAAAGATAAGCGGAAGGCGTTTCGTTTCGCGCGCGGTTGCCGGGACATGGATCAGCACCGTCCGGCCGGTGTCCCCGATCGCAACGCGCTGCGCCGTACCCGGGGCGCCGACATCGCATCGCGGCGCGGCGAGCGCCGGGCCGGCAAGAAGGAGCGCGGCAAGCGCGGTCAGCAGACGGATCATGCTTTTCTCCTCAGCCGGGCGGCGACGCCGAAATGATCCGAGGGATATTCGCCGTTCACCGCCTCGCTGCCGATGACACTGACGCCGGAGACGGTGAAGGCGGCGGTCTCGGCAAAGATATGGTCGATCACCCGAGGGGCATGGCCGCGCGCGGGATTGAGCGTGGTCGCGGCGCCGCCGAAGGGGAGCGCCGAAGTAAAGCGCGGCGGGCCCATCGCCTTCAGCCCGGGATCGTCGAGCGGGGCGTTGAAATCGCCCATGACGATGAGCGGGGTGCTGTCGGCCGGCAGCCAGGCGAGCAGGTCGGCGAGTTGCTCCGACCGCACCGCGGCCGCTTCGGGCTGCCAGGCGAGATGCGTTCCGACGACATCGACCGGGCCGCTCGCCGTTTGCACCCGGACGCGGATCGCAGTGCGATAGTCGGACAGCGGTTCGAGCTTGCGCCGCGCGACCTCAACCGTCGGCAGACGCGTCAGGATTGCATTGCCATAGCGTTTGGGCGCCCCTTCGGGTTCGGGCGCGACGAAATGGACGGCGTAGCCGAGTGCGCGGGCGATGGTTTCGGCCTGGTTGGGCAAGCCCTTGCCTGCGTCTTCGAGTATTTCCTGCAGCGCGATGACGTCGGCATCGGCGGCGCGGAGGGCGGCGGTCAGCAATTCCAGCCGCTTCGGCCACTGGCCGCCGGCATCGTGCCAGATGTTGAAGGTCGCGACGCCCAGGCTCCGCGCCGCGCCGCCGGGCATGCGGTGCGCGCATGCCGCCAGCGGGAGCGATGCCATCGCTGCGACCATCGCGCGGCGATCAAGTCTGGCTTTCGACATCCTGATAAATTCCCGTGGCCTGCGACTGCGATCCCCCTGTCATGCGGCGTCCGGCTGTGCAACAGAGGCGCGATGAACGAATACGATATCATCATCGTGGGATCGGGCGCCGCGGGGCTGACCGCCGCGATCGCCCTTGCCGATCATTGCAAGGTTCTCGTCCTCGCCAAGGGCGAACTGACCGGCGGCTCGACCGCCTGGGCGCAGGGCGGGATCGCCGCGGTGCTCGATGCGGGCGACACGTTCGAAAATCATATCGAGGATACGATGATCGCGGGTGCCGGATTGAACCGGCGCGAAACGGTCGAGTTCGTCGTCGAGAACGCCCCGCACGCGATTCTGCGGCTGGTCGAGATGGGCGTGCCGTTCAACAAGGACAGCGATGCGCTGCACCTGACCCGCGAGGGCGGCCATTCGCACCGCCGCATCGTCCATGTCGACGACGCGACCGGCTGGGCGGTGCAGGCGGCTTTACTCAAGACCGCCGAGGCGCATCCGAACATCATCCTGCTGCCGGGGCAGGCGTGCATTGACCTGATTACCGGACGGCATGAGCAGCGCTATTCGGGGTCGGGCCGTGTCTGGGGCGTCTATGCGCTCGATGAAAAGAGCGGCAAGGTCCACGCCCATGTCGGCCGCGCGACGATCCTCGCGAGCGGCGGGGCAGGGCGCGTGTACCAGTTTTCGACCGCGCCGCGCGGCGCGACGGGCGACGGCATCGCGATGGCGTGGCGCGCGGGGTGCCGCGTCTCGAACATGGAGATGATGCAGTTCCACCCGACCTGCCTCTACAATCTCGACGTCAAGAATTTCCTGATCACCGAGGCGGTGCGCGGCGAAGGGGGTCTATTGAAGCATCCCGTCACCGGCCACCGCTATATGCCCGATTATGACGCGCGCGCCGAGCTCGCGCCGCGCGATGTCGTCGCGCGCGCGAACGACGACCAGATCAAGCGGTCCGGCCTCGATTTCGTGCACCTAGACATCAGTCATCTCGACCCCGATTTCGTTGTCGGCCATTTCCCAAACATCTATGAAAAGCTGTTGACGCTCGGCATCGACATGACGAAGCAGCCGATCCCGGTGGTACCCGCGCAGCATTATACCTGCGGCGGCATCCTGATCGATCTCGACGGTCGCACCGACCTTCCCGGCCTTTACGCCGCGGGCGAATGCACCGAGAGCGGGCTCCACGGCGCCAATCGTCTGGCGTCGAACAGCCTGCTCGAATGCTTCGTTTTCGGCGAGGCGGCGGCAAAGCATATCCTGAAATGCTGGGACCAGCTCGAACCGCCCCCGGCGATTCGCCCGTGGGACGCGAGCCGTGTGACCGATTCCGACGAGGAGGTCGTGATCAAGCAGAACTGGACCGAAATCCGGCGCTTCATGTGGAATTATGTCGGCATCGTGCGGACGACCAAACGCCTCGAACGCGCGCAGCACCGCATCCAGATGATGACGCATGAGGTCGAGGATTATTATGGCCACTTCCGCGTCACGACCGACCTGATCGAGCTGCGCAATCTGCTGCAGTGCGCCGAGCTGATCGTGCGCAGCGCGCTCCACCGCAAGGAAAGCCGCGGGCTGCACTATACGCTCGACTATCCGGACCTGCTGCCGAAGGCGGTCGACACGGTGCTGGTGCCTTGATCGCACGCTTCGGCGACCGCCAGATTTTCTGGGGCGCCCTGCTGCTCGCCGCGCTGCTGCGCACGGCCGCGTCGATTCCCTTCACCGTCGGCTGGTTCGACGAGATCTGGCAATATCTCGAACCTGCCTGGCATCTGGTCGAGGGGCCGTGGGTGCAGACCTGGGATTATCGATCGGGCATTCGCAGCTGGCTGATCCCCGAACTGCTCGTGCTGCCGATGGGCGTCGGGCATGCGCTGTCGCCCGACACGACGCTGCATCTGACCATCGTGCGATTGACGCTCGCGGCGCTGTCGCTCGTCGTCGTGGGCGCCGCGACGGCGCTCGGCCTCAGACTGTCGCGGCTGCACGGCGCGATGGCTGGCTTCGTCGCGGCGATCTGGTTCGAGCTGATCTTCTTCGCCCCGCGCGCGCTGTCGGAACCGATCGCGCTCGCGCCGCTGATGGGGGCTGTCTGGTTGCTCGTCGCGCGGCGTGAGGCGCCGGGAGCGTGGCAATTTGCGCTCGCGGGGTTGCTGATGGGGCTGAGCTTCGTCGCGCGCATCCATTATGCGCCCGCGCTGCTCGTGCTCGCGCTTTTCACTGCAAAGCGCGACTGGCGCGGCGCGTGGCTGCCGCTGGTTGCGGGCGGACTCGCCGCGCTCGCGATCGACGCCGCCGCGAACCTCGCGATGGGCGCGGTGCCCTTTCGATGGGCGGTCGAATCGGTGCGCATCAATATCGTCGAGAATCGGGCCGCGGCCTATGGCACCTCGCCGATCACGGGCTATCTCGGGTTGTTCGGACATTATTGGCACGCCGCGCTCGTACCGCTCGTGCTGCTCGCCTCGGTCGGCGCAAAGCGCTACCCGGTGCTCTTCTGGATGGCGGCGGTTCATTTGCTGTTCCACTCGCTAATCGGGCACAAGGAATATCGCTTCGTGCTGGTCAGCGCAGCCCTGCTCGTCATCCTCGCGGCGATCGGCAGCGCCGACCTGCTGCGCCATGTCGCGCGCCGCCGGCTGGCGCTCGCGACCGCAGGCGCGATGGCGGTGTGGGCCGGCGGCTCGGCGGCGCTGGCGGCGGGCAATTTCGCACCCAACTGGACGATGGAGGCGGGCCTCGCCGACGCGCTGGAGCGTGCCGGGCGGCCAGCGAAGACCTGCGGCCTTGCCCTCTATCGCCCGCGCACCACCGTCGCGGGCAGCCATGCGCTCTATCGCCGCGACTCACCTATCTATCGCGTGGAAACGCGCGGTGACGTCGAGCGCCACGCCGCGGCGTTCGACGTCGTGGTGACGGGGCCGGCGCATACAGGCGAATTGCCGCCCGCCTATCGGCTCGAAAGCTGTGCGTCACCGGGCATTACCGACGCGCCGTCCTGCGTACTGCGCCGCGCGGGAGGCTGCACCCCTGACCCGGCGTTGCAGACGCTCAACGCGTGGCTTGTCGCCACGGGCAATTGAAGCAACTAGACGGTGTCCGCCGAAACTTCGGGCGGTTCGCCGGCGGTAGTGGAAACCTTCCAGAACAGCGAGGCCGTGGCCAAGCCGAACAGAAAGCCGCCGAGATGTGCTTCCCAGGCAAGGCCACCCTCGCGGCCGGCAAGAAGATTCGGCAACGTCAGGGCGACGAACAGCCAGCCGTTATCCCGCACGAACTCTTTGGTCAGCTGCCACGCATGGTCGCGGTCCATCGCTTTCATCTCGTCGCCCGGCGGCGGGAGACGGACAAGCAAGCCGAGGAGGCCGTAAATCGCCCCGGATGCGCCAACCATCGGCACGCTGCCTTGTGGGTGGAACGCGAGAAAAAGGGTGGAGCCGGCAAGCCCGGACAGGAAAAACAGCAAGAGAAAGGCGCAGGCCGCCCGTCGGGGTGACCCCAGCCTCGCGATTACCCGCGGTCCGATGACGTGAAGCGCGTACATGTTCATCGCGATGTGAAAGATCGGACCGTGCGTGATGTGTGGAGCGGGATCGTCTCGAATCGGCCCTCCGCCAGCGCCTTGGCCGAAAGCCCCCAGTCGGCGATACGGTTCGTCATGAACTGCCAAGCCCAGATGGCGGTCATGCCGACAATCAGGAAGTAGGAGAGCAAATAGGCGTGCCGAGGGATCGGCCAATCATACTGACCCACTGTCTCTTCCGCATATTCCTGGTAGGCACCGCTCATCGGACGTGATTATCCGAACCCGTCGTTCAGGAAACGCTCGGCGAGGGCGGCGTGGAGTGCCGCGCCGCGGGCCATGACCTTTTCGTCGAGTATCATGCGGTTGCTGTGCAGGCCGCAGCAGCTGCGCCAGTCGCTGCCTTGTTCGCTCGCGCCGAGCCAGAACATCGCGCCCGGGACCTTTTCGAGCACATAGGAGAAATCCTCGGCACCCATCACCGGATTGTCCATCGTCAGCCACGCTTCCTCGCCAAAGGTCCGCTCGACGACCGCCTGGCCGAAGGCGACCGCGCGGCTGTCGCAGAGGGTGACCGGGAAGCCCTCGTCGATCCGCACCTCGGCGGTGCAGCCGTGCGCTTCGGCGATCGCGGGGACCAGGCGCTTCAGCTCGCGCGCGACCATCGCGCGGCGCTCGGGCGACAGCGTGCGGATCGTGCCGAGCATTTCGGCGGTTTCCGGGATGATATTGTTCGTCGTTCCGGCCGCGATCTTCGCGATCGTGACCACGGCGGGGTCGAAAACCGAGATGCGGCGCGTTACCATCGTCTGGATCGCGGTGACGATCGCGCAGGCGACCGGGATGGGATCGACCGCATCATGCGGCATCGAGGCATGGCCGCCCGCGCC
>JACDQN010000114.1 GCA_015657575.1 Sphingopyxis sp. | reverse complement strand
CGCTCCGCGACCGCCGCGCGCGGGTCTGCGTCGCGACCGACGTCGCGGCGCGCGGCATCGACCTGCCCAGCCTCAGCCTCGTCGTCCATGTGGAAATTCCGCGCGATGCCGAGACGCTGCAGCACCGCTCGGGCCGCACCGGCCGCGCGGGCAAGAAGGGCACCGCGGTCCTCATCGTCCCCTATCCGCGCCGCCGCCGCGTCGACGGCATGCTGCGCGGCGCGAAGATCGAGGCCGAGTGGATGAACGCGCCGACCGCGCCGACGTGCGGCAAAAGGACCAGGAACGGCTGATCGAAAAGCTGCTCGCCCCGGTCGAGCATGAGGCCGAAGATATCGAACTCGCGCAGCGCTTAATGGCCGAGCGCTCTGCCGAGGATATTGCCGCCTCGCTCGTCCGCGCGCACCGCGCGCTGATGCCGCCGCCCGAAGACCTGATCGACAACAGCCCGCGCCAGCGCGGCGAGCGCCCTGAGCGCGGCGAACGCTTCGAGCGTGGTGAACGCCCCGAACGCGGCGAACATCGCGAACAGTTCGATGACAGCGTCTGGTTCAAGCTCAACATCGGCCGCCGCCAGAACGCCGACCCGCGCTGGATCCTGCCCCTGCTCTGCCGCCGCGGCCATGTAACGAAGCACGAGATCGGCGCGATCCGCATCGGGCCGTCGGAAACGCTGTTCAACATCCCGCTCGCGATCGCAGACCGCTTCGCCGAGGCGGTCCAGCGCACCGCGAACCAGGACGGCGAGGACGACAGCGGCGTCGCAATCACCCCCGCGCCCGCCGGCGGTGGCACCTACCCGCCGCGCCGCGAGAAGGGACCGCACAAAGGCGGATCGCGCCACAGCGGTCCGCGCCAGGACGGCCCGCGCGGCGACGGCCCCCGCAAACCGCGCGGGGCGAGCACGCCCGGCGGCCCGACCGAACGCTACAAGCCGAAGCCCTATGGCCAGCGGGGTCCGCGCAAGCAGGGGAAATATTGAGCGCTCTCGCCTGACAGCGCGAAGCTTTCATCACTTCGCCCTTGCGCCGCTCAACCCTGCGCTCCAGATGGGCTGAACCAGCAGGAGAGCGGCGCATGCAGGCGATCGAGGCGTTCATCGAAACGCAAGGCGGACCCGAGGTCATCGACTGGCGCGACGTGACGCTCGGCGATCCCGCCCCTGGCCATGTGCTCGTTCGGCAAACCGCGGTCGGGCTCAACTATATCGACATCTATCACCGCGACGGCACCTATCCGGTAGAGCTGCCAAGCGGCCTCGGCCTTGAGGCCGCGGGCGCGGTGATCGCTGTCGGAGCCGATGTGCACGGTCTCAGGCCAGGAGACCGCGTCGCGACCTTCGGGCCGCAGCGCAATGCCTATGCCTCGGCGCGGCTCGTCCCCGCCGCCTCGCTGTTCAAGCTCCCCGCCGCAATCGACGACGGCACGGCCGCTGCTGCGCTGCTGAAGGCCTGCACTGTCGAAGCCTTCGTCGAGCGCTGCGCGAAGGTCGAGGCGGGCTGGCCCGTGCTTGTTCACGCCGCCGCGGGCGGCGTCGGGCTGATCCTCGTCCAATGGCTGAAGGCTATCGGCGCGACGGTCATCGGCACCGTCAGCAGCGAAGCGAAAGAACAGGCGGCGCGCGAAGCCGGTGCTGACCATGTCATCCGCTACAAGCAGGACGACGTGGCCGCGCATGTCCGCGAAATCACCGATGGTCAGGGCGTGCCCGTGACGTTCGACGGGATCGGGATGACGACCTGGGCGACCTCGCTAAAGGCCACCGCACGCCGCGGGTTGATCGTCAGCTATGGCAATGCGGGCGGATCGGTGACGGGGGTCAATCTGGGCGTTCTGGCACAACATGGGTCGCAGTTCGTCACCCGCCCGACCTTGTTCGACTATTATCTGCACCCCGGCGAGCGCGCGGCGGGCGCCGCCCGCGTTTTCGAGATGATCGAAAGCGGCGCGGTGCAGATCACCATCGGCCAGCGCTATTCGCTGGGGGACGCCGCCCGCGCCCACGCCGACCTGGAGGCGGGCCGCACGACGGGGTCCAGTCTGCTGATTCCGGAACATTTCTAATCCGTTCGCGTCGAGCGAAGTCGAGACGCTCATCGCGCACGGCTTAACGGCATCTCGACTTCGCTCGATGCGAACGGGATTATTGGACCTTCTCAGGCCTTCAACCGCTCCGCATGCCAGGCGATATGCTCGGGCATGAAGGTCGAGATAAAATAATAGCTGTGGTCATACCCCGGCTGCATACGGATTTCGGCTTTCTGCCCCGCGCGTTCGCACGCGTCGATCAGCAGTTCGGTCTTGAGCTGCTCGGCGAGGAAATTGTCGGCCTCGCCCTGATCTACCAGCAGGTCGGGCACGCGCAGCCCCTGATCGAGCAGCGTGCAGGCATCATAGGCATGCCAATCCTCGCGATCGTCGCCGAGATAGCCGGTCAACGCCTTCTCTCCCCATGGGCATTGCGACGGGGCAACGATCGGCGAGAAGGCCGAGACCGAGCGGAAGCGATCCTGGTTGCGCAGGCCGATGGTCAGCGCGCCGTGCCCGCCCATCGAATGCCCCGTGATAGCCTGCCGCGTCAGGTCGGCGCTCGCGAAATTGCGCAGGATCAGTGACGGCAGTTCGTCCTCGATATAGGAGCGCATCCGGTAGTTCTTCGCCCACGGGTCCGCGGTCGCGTCGACGTAGAAGCCCGCGCCGAGCCCGAAATCATAGGCCGCATCGGGATCGTCGGGCACATCGTCGCCGCGCGGGCTCGTATCGGGGGCGATGAAGATCACGCCATGTTCGGCGCAGGCGGCGCGATATTCGCCCTTCTCCATCACATTGGCGTGGGTGCAGGTCAGCCCCGAGAGATACCACAGCACCGGCAGCCGCGCCCCCGGTTCGTGATCGGGAACGAAGACCGCAAAGGTCATGTCGGTGCCAGTCGTCGTGCTGGCGTGCGTGTACACGCCCTGCGTGCCGCCGTGGCTGCGAACGGTGGAGACGGTTTCTATAGGCATGCGGGTTCCTGTACAGGGATGGACGCGACGACGGGCTGATGTCCCCAATGACGCAGGAGATCGAGAATCGCTGCACCGCTCAGGCCCAGCGTCGCGGTATTGCGCAGCGGATGGACGTTCACCGTATCGGCGGCCGCCAAATCTTCGTCGAGCACCACCGTGATGCTGCCCGGTTCGGCGTTGATGGCGGCGAGCGGGGTCACCGATCCCGGCGTGATGCCGAGCAGCCGCTCCATATCCTCGGCCTTGCCGAAACTGACGCGCTTGCTGCCGATCGCGGCGGGCAGCGCCTTCAGGTCGACGCGCGCCTCGCCCGGAACAGTGACGAGCCAATAGACGCCGTCCTTGTCCTTGAGGAACAGATTCTTCGTGTGTGCACCCGGAATCGCGGCATTGACCTCGTCGCTCTCGGCGACGGTGAACACCGCGACATGTTCATGGGCAGCGAAGGAGATGCCAAGCGCATCCAGATCGGTCAGCAATCCCGCTTCGCCGCGCATGGTCATTCCCTAAACGACGCGGTGAAGCGCGCAGAGCTTGTTGCCCGACGGATCGCGCAGATAAGCGAGATAAAGCTGGCCGAACGCGCCTTCGCGGATGCCCGGCGGATCTTCGATCGAGGTGCCGCCCGCGGCGACACCAGCGTCGTGCCACGCCTTCGCCTGTTCGGGGCCTTCCATCGCAAAGCCGATCGTGCACCCATTACCGACCGTCGCCGGCTTGCCATCGATCGGCGAGCCGACGAGGAACAGTCCGCCATTGTGCATATAGATCAGACGGCCCTTGTCGTCCTGGATCGCAGGCTTGCCGCCGATCGCCTGGAAGGTCGCGTCATAGAATTTTCTGGCGGCCTCGATGTCGTTCGCCCCGACCATATTGTGACTATACATTGGCTTCCGCTCCTCCTGATTATGGTTGCGATTCGGGACCTATCTTGCCCGCGTGACTAACGGAAGACCACCGTCTTGCGGCCGTCGATCAAAACGCGCTGCTCGGCGACCCAGCGCACGGCGCGCGCCAGCACCTGCGCCTCGACGTCGCGGCCGATGCGGATCAGGTCGTCGACGCTGTCGCGGTGATCGACCCGCTCGACCGCCTGCTCGATGATCGGCCCCTCGTCGAGGTCGCTCGTCACGAAATGCGCGGTCGCTCCGATCAGCTTCACCCCGCGTTCCTGCGCGCGGTGATAGGGTTTCGCGCCCTTGAAGCCGGGCAGGAAGCTGTGGTGGATGTTGATGCAGCGGCCCGCAAGCTGTGCCGACAGGTCCTGCGACAAAACCTGCATATAGCGCGCGAGCACCAGATATTCGGCGCCGCTGCGCGCCATCAGATCTAGGATCGCCTGTTCTTGTTCGGCACGGTTATCATTGCTGACCGGCAAGTAGTGGAAGGGCACCCCGTGCCATTCGCTGAGCCGCCGCTGATGCTCGTGGTTCGACACGACGCCGACGATGTCGATCGCGAGGTTCCCCGTCGACCAGCGGTGAAGCAGGTCGTTGAGGCAATGGCTGCCCTGCGACACCGCGATGACGAAGCGCGGCTTTACCGCCCTGTCGCTGATCCGCGCGTCCATCCGGAAGCGTTCGACGATCGGCGCGAACGCGTCCTGCACGCCCGCAAAACTTTCGGGAAAGCGCGATCCCGCCCCACGAAACTCGACGCGCATGAAGAAACGGCCCGAATCGAGGTCGGCATATTGCTGGCTGTCGAGGATGAAGCCGTCGCGCTCGGCGAGCAGCCCCGTCACGGCGGCGACGATGCCTACCGCGTCGACGCAGCTGAACGTCAGGACATAGGGTCCGCTCATACCGTCACTCCCCCGCCTCTCTGGCGCCGGGACCGCATGGCGTAACGCCGCCGCCACGGCAAGCCCCGGATAAGGGAGAAAAAGTATAGGTCAGTAAACCACCACGCTGCGGATGCTTTCCCCCGCATGCATCAGGTCGAAGCCCTTGTTGATCTCTTCCAGCCCCATGACGTGGGTGATCATCGGGTCGATCTCGATCTTGCCGGTCATATACATGTCGACGATCTTCGGGACATCGGTGCGCCCCTTGGCGCCGCCGAACGCGGTGCCCCGCCAGTTGCGCCCGGTGACGAGCTGG
>JACDQN010000014.1 GCA_015657575.1 Sphingopyxis sp. | reverse complement strand
TGCCTTCGCCGGCGCGCATGCGGGCGAGTTCGCGATACTCTTCGATGCGCTCGACGCAGCTCGCAAGAAAGTCGCGGCTCAGTGTTTCGGCAACTTCGCCGGTCATGAACACCTTCCCGGGCAGCGGCGTCACTGAATAAACCGCATCCTCTTCGAGCGTCCACGGATAGGCACCGGGCGCGCCGCCTCCAGCGCGTCGTCCTTGTAGACCGGCAGGCGGCAGACCGGCCCCCTCTGGTCGTCGGCGACGATGAGATGCGAAATCAGTTCGGCCGAGGTCGGGTCATCGGGCAGGTCGTCATCGCCGCGTTCGCGCATCACCCGGCCGATGGCAACGACAGCATGGCCGACCGTCGCGCCGTCCCGGCCCTTTAGCCCGATCAGCACTGGGATGCCGGAATCGAGATAACGACCAATCACCTCATGCAGAGGCTTGATGCCGACCCCTTGTTCGACCGCGGCCTTGCCGAGATCGAAGACCGGATGACGGTCCATCGCCCGTAGCGCCCGGATTATGTTGTCGGGCCTCAGGAACTCCGATCCGGCGGGAAGTGAGCGGGTCACGAAATTGTCTGTGGGCTTCAGCGCCGCATCATTGATGTCAGGCATCGAGAACCAGGGTCCGCCATGCGCGCGATGGAAATGGCGTCCTGCCATCCAGATTGCCGCCTGCGCGCAGGCGCCGACGCGTGTGTCTTGCTGGGTGAGCGGGAATCCCGTGACAGTAAGGTCAGCCCCCACGAGGTGAACGGGATAATCCGCCGTTACGTCGATGATCGTCGAGGGGTCGGAAGCAATCGCAGCTGCCGAGATTACCGCCGCTGCAACCGGCGCGTGGGAAACGGGGCGCAGCACCACAAAGCCAAGATAGTCGTCGTCATGTGAAGCGACCTCGCGCGACAGGCCTTCGGGGCTATCGACCTTGCCGAGATACGAAAGGTCACACCCGAAGAAGTGGAGACGCTGGCAATATTTGAGATAGGGATGGAATAGGGTCGAATAGAAGGCCGAATAGGCGGCGGAGAAGTCGCGGTCGATATAGGCCCGCTCGAGGAGATAGGCCTTCGCACCCGCCTCCCTGTAATCGCGTAGCAATTGTTGCAGCAGCGCGGACTCGTCGGCCCCCACCAATTCGGCCAATTCAGTCCAGTCGTCTTCGCCGAGCAGGGGTCCTACCTGGATTTGAGCCTGCATTCAGCGATTGCCTCCCGATCAGCCGCGGTTCGCGCCGACGACGAAATTTCCGAGTCGCTGTTCTGCCGCGAGCGTCAGCTCTTCGAGCCGTTCGATTTCTTCGACGGCCTTCTTCGATGGTCGAAGATTGAAGTGCTTGAATTCCTTGCGATTGGAAATCTCTACACGTCCGTAGGTATTGTCCGCGAGTAACTTTATACCATTTTTCATGGGTCCTCCTCGCGAATCGAACGCGCCCTGCCGGGCCGGCAGGGCGCAATGATTCGCTTTCGCTACGAAACACAGGGCGAGTCGGCAATGAATATCGCCGCCGTTTAGCCCCAAAACTGCAGTATTCCTTAAAGGCCGCACGACTTTCTGCGAACCGGTTGGGAATTTCTGTTCCGAATCCAGTTGGATGTCGGCGATCATTGGCCGTTCACCTTGGCTTCGATTTTCTCGGTGGTTGCGATGATTTCGTCGAAGGCTGGAGCCTTGCCGAAGATCATTGCCTCGGTTGCGGCATAGTCGCGCCGCAGCGCCTCGCGCATCGCCTTGGCCGGCGCGAGGCTGAAACTTCCTTTCGCCGCTGAGGCGAGGTCGAAGTCGGGTCGATTGAAGAACATGCGGGCATGACGCACGCAGTCGGCGCCAAGTTCATCCTTCTCCATCGCTTCGCGGCCAAGCGTGGTATCCGCAAGGCAGTGAAGGTCATAATAGTGGCGCGATATACGCTGGCCCTCATTCTTGAGGACGCCTCGGCGATCGAACCAACTGCGCAGCCCGTGCGCGATGACGATCTTGTCCCAGAAGGTCCGCTCGGCGTCGATCGTCGTTACTTCGGCAACCGCGAGATCTAGATCCGGCAACTCTTCGGCGACATAGGGCGTGACCGTGGCTTTGCCGTTCGGATCGAGCGCCGATTTGGCACCAGATTCGATGCGGACGGCTGGCTTGATATAGCTCGCTTCGTCATGTTCGAGCGACGGATACCAGACTAGCAGGGTCTGGGAGTCGCGGTCGGCCTTGTCGATCTCTACGCGTCCCGCGCCGTTCGTGGCCTCGGCGAGGCGCGCCGCGATATCGGTCTGGAGAGGACCGGTGATATAAGTGCTGCAGGCGTCCCGGATGGCGTCGAGTCTCGCTTCACGCTTTTTGCCCGACAACGCTTCGAGCTCGTCGACGCTCGCGGCTTCGCCGAGATCGTCCCTGTATATGGTGACGTCGATATCCTCGGAAAAGCGCTTGATGAGGCCGTGCGCCTTCGAAAGCGAGGTGCCGCCCTTGAAGAGCAGCCGTGGCTGGTCGGCGCTGCGCTCATGATAGAGCTGGTCCAGCGTCCAGCAGACCCAGAAATCCTTCTCGACATTGCCGAGCGGCGTGCCAAGCCGGTTCGCGGCCGACAGGAACAGGTCCCGGCGATCGGCTTCTCTCGACCCGATGATCTGCTGGTAGCCGGCGCGGGTCACGCGCGCCGCACCTTGGCCGGCGTGACGAGTTCGCGGAGGAAGTCCTGCATCCAGATCGGAAGTGCGGCGAGGCCGTCCTTCAAGTCCTTGCGAAGGGTCCGGCCGTGCCTTGGGTCCAACAATATCGCGGAGAGCGCGTCATAGACGCGAGTGCGCTCCTCTTCGCTGCGGTCGATCACATCCTTGAGCCAATAGAGTGCTTGCACGATTCGCATTGCAGGGCGGCCAGCCCAATAGAGGCGGCTCGGAGCGGCGTGCTTGAAGGTGATTTCTTGGTTGCCGAGCGTGATCGGTTTCAGCCGCGCATCCACCAAGACCTCGATCCGCGCCGGCACAGCCGTCGTCAGGCCGAGGTCGTTAGCGGCTGTCATGCCGTCGACAACCATGCGGGCTTGGTCCCGGCGAATGACCGCCTCGATGACCGCGCGATAATCGGGGACCGAGGGCTTGCCCGTAAGTTCGTTGTGGACGGGGCGATCGTAGAGCCCTCGATCGATGCGGCGGAGTTCGCCAGCCTTGGTCAGACGCTGTAAATTCTTGTCGATGACCTGCCGGTTGCCGAGGTCGCTGAAGTCTGCCGGGGTCCATGCTTGGCCCAGCTTTCGCTTTACTCGGCGCATGATGTTCCTGCCCACATCATCGTCGGCTCCGGACGATTTCCCCATCATGTCCGAAGCATGATACATTTTTCGGACAATGTCTATTTTAATTTGTCCGAAGCATGTCACTTCGTTCGGACGGCAATGTCCGAACCATGATGTAAACTTCAGACAGCTATGTCCGAAGCATGTTGCACTCTTCGGACAGACAGAATGGCGCCGCGCCCAGCCTGTGGACCTTCAGCAGGAAGCCTCAAATCCTCTACTGCAAAAACCGGATTCCATTCGCACGGATTATGTGAGATTCAGCTTCACGAAAATTCGGTTGTCTAATCGATTTCGAGACGGGGCAAAGCAGAACGACAATGGCTGATCACAGCGCAATAGAGTGGACCGACGCTACGTGGAACCCCGTCACAGGTTGCACGAAGATCACCGCTGGATGCGATAACTGCTATGCCGCGCGCTTCTCCGAGCGGTTCCGTGGAGTGCCGGGCCATCCCTTCGAAAACGGGTTTGACCTGACCCTCCGGCCCGAGCGCTTGGATCAGCCACTGCGCTGGCGCCGTGGACGGATGATTTTCGTAAACTCGATGAGCGATCTCTTCCATAAGGCCATACCGACATCCTTCATCGATCGGATATTCGACACGATGGAGGCGGCCAATTGGCACACGTACCAGGTCCTGACCAAGCGGAGCCCGAGGCTCCGGGACTATATGAATGGCCGCTATGCCGACAGAAGCCCGCCCGCGCACATATGGGTAGGCGTATCCGTCGAAGACCAGAAAGGCGCGGCGCGGGTTGCCCATCTTCGTGCGGCCAAATCCGCAGTCCGCTTTCTATCGGTGGAACCTCTCATAGGCTCTGTAGGCCCTATTGACCTGAAGGACATACACTGGGTCATAGCGGGCGGAGAAAGCGGTCCCAATGCCCGCGTGATGCGGATCGAGTGGGCACGGGAGATACGCGACGCGTGCCGAGAACAGCGCGTGCCTTTCTTCTTCAAACAATGGGGCGGATTTCGACCAAAGTCTGGCGGACGGGAGCTTGATGGCCGCGAGTGGAGTGAGTGGCCCCGCCTGACGCGGGCGGCCGGCTAAATGCTCGATCCGCGCTGGTACGATGGTCGGGAACAGGCGCTGGTGAAGCACACGTTCCTCGATACCTATATGCCGGCCCAAATTCCCAAGATCGTCAGCTGGGCAAACGAATTCACCTATGTCGATCTCTTTGCCGGACCGTGGCAGTCAAAGAGCGGCGATTATTCGGACACATCGTTTGGAATTGCCCTCCGCAGGATGACGGAAGCCAAAGCGAAGCAGGCGGAACTCGGCCGTAAAGTGACCATGGTGGCTCACCTCGTTGAGAAAGATCCCGCTAATTTTGCAGAGCTAATCGACGCCGTAAAGCGCTTTCCCGACGTTGAAATACATTGTCACCCGGGTCAGGCCGAGGATCACGCATCCGCAATCGCGACCGCCATTCCTGCGAGAGCCTTCCGGTTCGTCGTCATAGACCCCAAAGGTGTTCCCGACGTTCGGAAGTTTCGATGCTTGATCTCGCCGGATCGAACGGAAGTTCTCATGAATTTCATGTTCCAATTCGCAAACCGCTTTGCGGGATCACAGGATCGGATGCCGACACTCGAAGGATGGCTCGGCGATCTGCAAGAAAATGGCGGTTGGAGAGCGGAGTTCGCTGAACTGCGCGGATCCGAAAGAGAAGCGGCCATTTCCGAGCGCGCCCGCCAAGCGTTGCGGCGCATGGGGGACTATAAATTCGCGCCGGCGTTAACCGTCGACGAGACGGCGGTCGATCGGCCCTTGTACAAGCTCATTTACCTGACTCGGCACCCAGCCGGCATCAAGGTGTTCCGTGACGCACACAGAAAGTCTCTCGAGACCCAAGCGACCTACAAATCGGTGAAAAAGGCGGAGACGCGGAGGGTTGCAAGCGGAATGAACGACATGTTTGCTGGCCAATCTGCCATGGAACCGGGCGAGCGAAGCGCTCGCGAAATATCCCAAGGCGAGGCGGCCGCGCGGTCAACGATGCTTCAAATCCTGTCGGAGAGCTCGGCCGATTTGAAATGGAAAGATGTCTGGCCGCGTGTGTTGGATCTTTGCGCGGTTACTTACGGCGCCCTCGGTGACATAGCTAACGACTTAAGGAAGCGCGGGCTCATAATTGTCCCTGCGTGGAGCGGCGACGTGTTGAGGCGCCCGAAGGATGATTTCTCTATCAAAATTGCTCCACACCTCGCGCCTTAAGGAGCGGCGTCCCCTTTTCATCCCAGGAAACTAAAACCTGTCGGTCTGCTTGCGGCCAGTTCTGCTTTTCCTACCGCTCGGCTTTGCCTGCGGTCGGCACTTGGTGGATCATCGCGGCGTCGATCATGGCTCGATAGATTCTTCCGACTTCATCTTTGCTAACGTGGCCAGCCTCGAGCGCTGCGGCGCTGATCATCGTCATGTCGGGTTCGCGAAGAGCCATGATCGCGGCCTGTGCCTCCGGCAAATAGTCTTCCCAAAGCGACTTGCCATCCATCCGCGCATTGGGTGGATTTGCATCCAACTCGCAAAGTGCGCGGGCGACTCGTTCTAGGCCGGAGGTCATGACGCGAGAATAACATAGAACGTCGACCTGATATGGGGGGATTTCGGTGTTTCTCACGATCAAATCGAGTCGATCCCGTGGTCCGACATCGGTGACTTTCCAAAAACTCGGTCCCTCTCTACAGCCGCCTAATGGCTAGACGCTCAACCATTGCAGAACGTGTCGAGGCGCTCGTCCGGCGAATGGATGGGGCGCCCCTTTGCGACGAATGCATTACAGACCGGCTCGACCTTTCTTCGGTGTCACAGGCAAGCGTCGCCACCGGAGCAGCTGCCGGCGTCGGAGGATTTGAGCGGCTCAAAGAGCCATGCGGCCTTTGCGGCGAGCCGCGGCACGTCATTCGTTACAAAGGCTGAACTTCGCAATTCGCCGCGGAAAGAGCGAGCGCGGCTGAATGGGCGTGCTCTGGCGCCGGCAGGCGGCGCCAGGGGCCGCGCGTTATCTTGGGCCGCGCAGCGCACTTGGCTCGCTATCCTTGCCGGACGGCGGCTGGCCCACAGGCCCGCGCGCACGCCGCCCGGCTGCGGCCTCGCCAAGAGCGCGTTTGCCTTTGCGCGCTTCGCGCGGTTCTTTGACGCCTTGCGATAGTTACGGGGTTTGAATCGATCGGCGGTCGGCACTACGGATCCCGCAATGATATTCAGTCTGTTCCTGCTCGCCTCGGTCGTTCCGGCCGGCCAATCCTTCACCTGCACCCCCGTCGCAGTCTGGGATGGCGATGGGCCGATCTGGTGCGCGGAAGGTCCGCATGTTCGCCTTTCCGGGGTCGCCGCACGCGAAATGAATGGCAGCTGCAGTTCAGCGCATCCCTGTCCGGACGCCGATCCGGTCGCGGCGCGCGATCATCTCGTCGGCCTGCTCGGGACGCCGCAAGGGCGGAACCGGACTGGCCATATTCTCGTGCGCGGACCGGCCATGCGCTGCCTATCGCGCGGCGGGGCCGGCGGCACCCGCACCGCCGCCTTCTGCACATCGCCCCGGTCGGGCGATATCTCCTGTGCGATGACCCGCAGCGGCCTCACCGCGCGCTGGGACAAATATTGGGGTGCGCATCGCTGCGATTGATCGGACCGGATCGGGCGGGTGGGTCAGGTGGACCGGCCTTTGAGTCCGGCGCGGATCGTTGAATGGACGCGGCGGCAGCTCTCTCTCAGTTGCTCAAGGCCACCCCTTTTCTGTCGCCTTTCTGCGGGCCCGGCTCGCCTCTGGCCGTCAACCCCATGCGGGGTTCGCCCTCGCGTTCCGCTCGGTGACGGCAGCTCGCGGTCCCTTCTTCTGGCGCCATCGGGGATGTCCCCCGAGCAACCGAAGGAGAAAGTCCATGCCCACCATCGCCAACCTCAACGTCAAGGCCGACGGCAGCTTCGAAGGCACGCTCGCCACCCTCAACGTCACCGCGCAGATCGCGATTGTCCCGAACGGCCGCAAGGCCAAGGACAACGAACCCGATTATCGCATCCTCAGCCGCAAGAACGGCTTCGAACTTGGCGCAGCCTGGGTCAAGACCGCCAAATCGACCGGCGCCGAATATATCGCAGTGACGATGTCGGCCCCCGAGTTCGGGACCATCTACGGCAATGTCGCAAACGCCCCCGGCGACGACCCGATGAAAAAGGTCATCATCTGGAACCCGCCTGCCTGACGGGCACCCCGGCTCCGCCTTCGGGCGGAGCCGATTGATTTCATCACGTGAAGGCGGTCCTCTGGGCCGCCTTTTCGTGTCTTGTGCTGACGAGTGTGGGTTTCCGGGGCCCGGCACTCGGTTATCCTCCTTTTCGGCGACTGGGCTGTCGCAGACGACGAGTGCCGCGCATGTTGCGAACGGCAGAATGTCGACAGGTCTTCGAAATGAAAGGTCAGCGAGGGGGCCGGGACGCGGCGGCGAACCGGGGGCGGGTGGGGCGTGGGGGCTCTGCCGCATGGGATCGGGCCATACCCGCTCTCGATTGCCGCTGATCCCTTGGCCGAGGCCAGGCCTCCTTCAATCAACCCGTGAAGGGTCCCCACGCTTCGCTCGGGCCGCGGCTTCGCGCGCGGTGATTGCGGCCTGTCCCCGTCCGGCGGGGCGCCTGTCGAGCGGGAATGGCCCGCTCCCAAGGACAGGAGTTGATCCCATGCCGCTTTCCACCGCCCAGTCGCTCGGATGGAGCCTCGCCCGGACCATGATGACCGTGATCATCCTCATCGAGACCAGCGCCGGATATTCGGTCATGCCGCTCAACTGGTCGAAGGAACTCAGCCAATGACGCGATATCCTCTGCTTCCGATCGCACTCGGAGCCATGCTGTCCCTCCTTGCGGCGCCCGCCGCGGCGAGCGAGGCCGCCGATCCCCGCCAGCGCGTCGGCCGCGCCAACGCCGAGGCGCGCGTGCAGCCCGACCGGCAAGGCTATCGGAACGCCATCCAGCAATATGCCTGGTCCGAAGGCGCGCTCTTTCAGGTCTATGCTGCGCCAGGGCAGGTCACCGATATCGTCCTTCAGGAAGGCGAACAGCTCGTCGGCCCGGGGCCGGTCGCCGCGGGCGACACGGTGCGCTGGATCATCGGCGATACGGTCAGCGGGACCGGGGCCCGGCGGCGCGTGCATATTCTGGCGAAACCCACCCGATCCGATATCGCCACGAATCTCATCATCAACACCGACCGGCGCACCTATCATGTCGAGCTGCGCGCGACCGCCGCGGCCTATATGGCATCGGTATCCTGGACCTATCCCGCCGATGAGCTGATCGCCTTGCAGCTTGCCGAGGCCGAGGCGGCGAGGGTGGCGCCCGTTGCCGGGGCGATCGATCTCGCCGCGCTCAACTTCCGCTACCGCATCGCAGGCGACAAGGCCGCGTGGCGGCCGGTGCGCGCCTTCGACGACTCGCGCCAGCTAATCATCGAATTCGGTGAGGATATCGCCACCGGCGATATGCCGCCACTCTTCGTCATCGGCGGCAGCGGCGAGGCAGAGCTTGTCAACTACCGGGTGCAGGGCCGCTACATGATCGTCGACCGCCTTTTCGAGCGCGGCGAACTCCGCTTGGGCGCCGGAAAGCAGGCCCGCGTCGTTCGGATCAAGCGTGAAATGCCGCGCCGCCGGGGGCGGTCGTGACCGGGCCGGCAAGCGAGGCGGTGGCGCCCGCCGACGTGCCGGAAGCGGGCGAGCGCACGGCGCCCGGCCCGGAGGTCGATCCTTTTCGGCTACGCGGCGACACGCCGCGGGTCATGCGGCTTTCGCGCAAGGCGCTCGCGATGATCGGCGCTGCCGGCGGCACCGCGATCGGCGGCGCTCTGCTCTGGGCGCTGCAACCCGTAGCCCCGAAGACCGCCGAGAATCTCTACACGGCCGATGGAGCGAATCGCGCCGAAGTCGTCACCGGTGCGCCCGCCGACTATGGCAAGGTGCCGAAGCTCGGACCGCCGCTACCCGGCGATCTCGGGCGACCGATCGTCTCGGCGCAGCAGAACGGCGAGACGATCCCGGTGCCGCCGATGGGAAATCCGCCCGCCGGCGGGCGCTCACCCGCCGACAAGGCGCGCGATCGGGCGCGGCTGGAGCGCGAGGCCGCCACGGCGAGCCGGATATTCCTTGGAGGAGGGACCTCGGGCGCGCCGGTGGCAGACGCGCAGCGTGGATCGATCGAACCGTCCGCCGCGACCATGTCGGCACCCGAAGGCGGCGCGCGGACTCCGGCGGCGGCGCGGCGCGCCTTTCTCGCGGGCGGCTCCGCCGAACCGTTCGAGAGTGCCGAGCGCCTTCATGCGCCTGCTTCGCCATACATCCTTCAGGCGGGAAGTCTCATTCCGGCCGCGCTGATCACTGGGATCAGGTCCGACCTTCCCGGACAGGTCACGGCGCAGGTGACCCAGAATGTCTACGATAGCCCGACGGGTCGCATTCTCCTCATTCCGCAGGGTGCCCGGCTGATCGGCGACTATGACAGCGAAATATCCGTGGGGCAGGAGCGCGTCTTGCTGGCCTGGAACCGGTTGATCCTGCCCGGTGGCCGATCGATCCGGCTCGATCGTCAGCCCGGCGCCGATGCGCGGGGCATGGCGGGGATTGCCGATCGCACCGACCATCATTGGGGGTCGATGCTGCGCGCGGCGCTCGTCTCTTCGTTGCTCGGCGTCGGAGCCGAACTTGGCTCGGACGGGGATGATGCGCTCGTGCGGGCGCTTCGCGACGGGCCGCAGGATACGGTCAACCAGTCGGGACGGCGGCTCGTCGAGCGTCAGATGAACATCCCGCCAACCCTCACGATCCGCCCCGGCTTCGCTTTGCGGGTCCTTGTCACACGCGATCTGATACTCGAACCGCCGGCGGGTGCGGCCCCATGAGCAAGCTGCGCCTAGGCCCCATCGCCGACGACAAGCCCGTGAAGCTGTCGATCGAATTGACGGGATCCCTCCATCGCGAATTGCTCGTCTATGCCGAGGTGCATGCGAAGGCTAATGGCCTCGCGGCGCCTATGGCGCCGGAAAAGATCGCGGTGCCGATGATCGAGCGCTTTATCGCGACCGATCGTGGATTTGCGACGGAACGGCGGCGGCGCTGAGTGTCTGCGGCGTCATCCTCACGTCGGTCAGGCGTGATCACCCATATGTGTTCGTTCAAACCGCTGGCGGCGGTGCGCCAAAAAAAAGACGCCCGCGCGATCGAAACCGTGCGGGCGTCAGATGAAGATCTCTGTTTCCTGAAAGGAAGAGCTCTTCTGGGTCGCACCGCGCGGATAGCGTCGCGAGCCGACCGATAATTGTACGGCAGCGCCAAAAGATACCCTGGAGCTCAAACCGTTGTCGGCTTTCGGTTAGTTTCAGTCAGAAACCCGGCGATCTCCGATCGGCCAAGACCAGCGATTCCCCTGAGTAGCGAACATTCCGGGGAGAGGGGGTCATTTCTTGCCCTATTTGCTCAAAGAATTCCTGTGTCCTTTAGCCAATCTTCCACGAGCGTCGGCCATCGCTCAACGGGATGACGCAGCGGGCGCATGGCGAAGGCGTGCCCTCCCTTGGCAAAGAGATGGACTTCCGCTGGAACACCTGCCTCGTCCAGCGCTCGCGCATAGACTATGCTATTGCAAATCGGATCGACGGGATCGTCCCAAGCCTGAAGAAGAAATGTTGGCGGGGTCATCTTGGTAACTTTGATACCAGGATCAAGCGAGCCCCCCGATCTGCACAGGTGGCCTGGGAACATTGCGATGGCAAAATCGGGCCGGCTGCTCACTTTGTCTATTTCGTCGACCGGCTCATAAGCAGGTTCGAATATATTGCTGGTCTGCGCGACCAGATACCCTCCGGCTGAGAAGCCTATGACACCGATCTTGCGGGGGTTGATCTTGAGCTCGCTGGCGCGCGAGCGCACCAGGCGTATCGCACGCTGGGCGACCTGCAACGCAAGGAGGTGCTTGGGCGTCACTGCACAATGGCAGTCTTCATCATAATGGTGGCCGCTTTTGGGAACATGGTATTTGACGAGCACGCAAGTGGTGCCTCTTGAAGTCAGCCAGTCGCGAACTTCACTACCTTCCAGATCGATCGCGAGCTTGGAGAATCCTCCGCCGGGAAAAACCAGCATCGCTGTGCCATTGCCTGGTTGTTGGGCGGGAAACACCGTGAGAGTGGGCACAGTGACGTTGAAGGCGCCGGTAACCGGACGTCCGGCGAAGCGTTTCGGATTCGTTGCCGTTTCGCTATACTCTGGAGGAAGTTTGACATCCTCCATGTTCGGCGCCGCTCCAGGCCACGGTGGCGTCTGCTGATGGCCCGCTGGGGTTGCCACACGCCCTCCTCCCTGCCCTCAACGCTTGCCGTCTCGGGCATCTTTGTCGGGCCCTTAGCGTCAGGATCACGCGTCTCGGCCTCGCTGCAGCCAACAACGAAGCCTTGAAAGCACAAAAGGCCTGCTGGAATCACGCTTCGCTGCAATGAAATTCCGAACCGCCCCACATTCCGCATTTTCCTGCTTCCTCACCTCGGATCGCCACCGGAAAAATTTCTCCTGACGACATCCAACCCTTAATTGACCGGGTGACCAAAGGATGATTTCTCGGGCTAGCGTCCAATTTTTTTAGGGACATGCCGTGGGTCGGCGATCAATCTCGCTAAACACGCGCCGCGCCTTTGAAGCCGCAGCGCGGTTGTCTGAACAACCTGAATAGTTCGATCGGGCAAGCACTGCTCGCGTCTCAGGCAGGGTGCGATACTTTCGTCATCGGGTTGCGCAATGTGGTTGGGGGCAAAGCATTGATCCGGAGCATGTTCGGCTCGCTCTTGACGGCGGTACTGTTGCTCGCGCTGAGACCGGGCGCGTCCGCAGAGTTAGTTTTCGAGCCGCTTCCGCCCAGCCCGGAACTAAGCGACCGTCGGCAAAGTGCCTATGCCGGGTCCTCCAGCGAAAATCGTACCTGATAGAACAGGTTGGTCCCATTGCCCGTCCGTACGGACGTTGCTGGGCTAAACGGCAGGCCGAGCTTCTTTATGTTTCCCTACTCATGGGGGAGTATTAAAGCTGGATTGGCCGCATCGTGGGTCAGCTGACATGGGTCGATGGAGGGAGCGTCGTCGGTCGTCGTTTCGGGCCCTTGGCCGAAGCAGGAGTTTGGCAAATGGAATTAATGTTCGCCCCTCTCATGGTGGCGGGATCGCGCGCGCGATGAGCCCTGCAACCGTCGCCGCGCTTCTGTTTCTGTCCGGGGTAGCGCCGCCTCCGACCGACCTCGCATCCGAAAGCCAGACTGAGACCGAGTTGCAGCGGGTAGATGATCCCTCGGCCCCACCCGAGCCGCCGATCGTTGTGCCAGCACTCGGCAACACCCCGCATCCCTCTTTAGCCGCGCCAGCAACCTCCGACGACGAGACTATGGCCGAAATGCCCTCGGCGCCCCATGATATTGTGGTGACGGCCCGTGGCGATGCGCCGCCGGGAGATCCGCTTCAAGCGGTCAATATTGCCTCTTATCGGGCGGTCCAGTCGATCGATGCGGCGCTCGTGGCCCCAGTCGCGATGGGCTATCAAGGTATCGTACCCGAACCTGTTCGCGACGGGCTGGGCAATGCACTGCGTAACCTCAGCGAACCCGTCAATTTTCTGAACTTCCTGTTACAGTTCAAGATCGGCAAGGCTGCCGAGACGCTCGGCCGTTTCGCCGTAAACACGACATTTGGTGTCGGCGGCCTTTTCGATGTCGCGAAGACAATGCCTTTCAATCTGCCTTACCGACGCAACGGCTTTGCCAATACATTGGGTTTCTACGGCGTCGAGCCCGGTCCCTATTTCTATCTTCCGCTTATCGGGTCGACGACATTGCGCGATCTGGCGGGCAACAGCATTGACTTGCTCGTCGTGCCGACCGCGGTCGGCGCGCCTTTCGACCGCACGGCATATGCCGTTCCGACAACTGTGGTCAGGCAACTCAATGACCGCATCGAGGGCGACGCTCAAATCCAGCGCTTGCAACAGGAAAGCCTTGATCCCTATGTCGAGACACGGACCCTCTATCTGGAACTGCGCAAACGCGAAATCGACGCATTGAAAGTTAGGCGCAGCGACCGCAATGGCGAGGCTGGACCTCAAACAGAAATCACGGTCAGCCAGACCGGGCCCTTGTCCGATCCAGAAGGTCTCATCTCCGTCGGCCCCCTTGAACTCGAGACGCCGACCTCGGACGGTTTGCCACCGCGACCTTAACGCCAATGATGCACATTTGGCGGGCGCGCAGAGAAGCCAAAGCGCTTCGAAATTTTGCTCGCACGGAACTCAAGCCGTCAACTGCAATCGCCGCGGTGAATCTCAATAAGCTTCCTCGCTGAAGTTTGGTCTTCCGGTTTCGGACGTGTCGAGACAAATGCCCACAACCGCTATCGGTTCGGCCATCGCGGATGAGTTTTTCGATCATGAACGCGTGCCTCGCGCTGTCTCCGACTGGCGTTCCCGAACTCGCCGATGGTCCCATGTCAAATGCTCGTCGCTTTGCGTGGGAACCGCTGGGCCTTCGCGTGGCAAGATGCGCCGCGCGTCAGATGGGTGTTTTGCTCGCCGAATGGCTCAATTACCGCGCAAACCAGGCTGCCAGATTGGGATCTGGATATCTCTTTTCTGTTCAAAAATTATAGGTTCGCAAGCAAGCTTGGGAATATCGTGATCGATGCGGCGGCCAAGAGTGTCATGCTGCACTCGGCAATCAGGGGCCACAAACCGCCGCGATGATCGTGCCGCCTCCGAACGCTGCCGGATTGATCGCGAGCTCGCGGTGCCGGAGACCAGCGTGCTTCCTACAAGTGCCCGTGGGCAACGGTCAGCGCGCCGTTCGCGTCGGTCGCATGCGACATCGCAAGCACAGGCCGCGAAATTCGGAGATCCTTGAGATGGCTCCAGATGACTTGCCTCTTTCCGTCGCAGATGCCCCCGTTTGGTGCCTTGGGCCTGGCGCATGGAAACCGGCGTCGGAGAAGGTTCCCCCGTCTCTCCGACGCCGCGATTTCTATGCGAGTTAGATTGGAACCGCTAAATCGTCAGAATTTTGCTCCGATGGCGACACCATAACGCCGCGGATCAAGAGTATAGATGTTTGTAAAATTACCGGAAGATGCATCGGTGACATAAAGTCCGGTAACCGAGTTGCTATCGAAAATATTCTGAACGAACCCCCGGACAAACCAGCGCTCGTCGGCGCCATTCAACTGTAAAACCGCATTTGCCTGGACGAAAGGTTCGATACGATTAATCCTGCCGTTGAAGATATTGCCATATTGCTTTCCGGTAAGGGAAATGTCGACGCGGGGGACGAGTGTCATACCATTCCCAACCTCTGCCGTGTACTGCACGCCCATCGAGACCTTGACATTCGGCGCTTGGGGCAATGTGTTGCCCTTGATGTTAACCTCGACGCCAGGACTCAATACCTGGATCCCGCTGTTCGCAGGGATAGCGCTCGCGAGGACACCGCAAATGCCGAACGCGCCGCTGGAGGCGATATTGCCGTCCGAAGGAAATTCCTGCGGTGCGCGAAGGCCGAGAGCCGCATTTACTCCCGCAACGAACGCATCAGCAACGCCAGGCGCAGGTCCCGTGACAGCGCAGTGCGCACCATTGCTGATGTCCTTGATAATCACGGCATCAGGATCTCCGCCGCCCGGATCACGCGGATTGGAGAAGAATTGATCGCCGGCGACCTTGGCATTGAGATAGCTGAAGGACAGATTGATAAGCCAGTTCGGGTCCGGCCTGATGACAGACTCCAGTTCGACACCCCAGATATTGGCGTCAACCGTGTCATTCACAGACGTTCTTGCCACGATGCGGCTGAGCTGCAGTCCACTATATTTGTAGTAAAATGCGGTGGCATTCAGTTGCAACGCGCCGTTTGCGAAGACGTTCTTGGAGCCAATCTCGAAGGCATCGATCGATTCAGAGCCGAAACTCTCGCTGACGGCGAAAATCGGAGAAAGCGGAGGATTGATACCGCCGGATTTGTAACCCCTCGAGTAAGATGCATAGAGTGAATTGTCCGGCGTAACCTCGAAGGCCAGAACTGCTCGTCCGGTAATTTCGTCGAAGCTTACTTCGCGAAACTGGGCGAGCTGTTGGCCCGGTGTCCCCGGGTCGGCATCGAAAAGTCCAGACGGCCCGGTGAGAGGCGTTATCGGGGTATCGAACGGATCTCCATCGTTGGCATAAGGGTTCAGGAAACTGATCAGTGTCGTACGCGCCGTTACATCCTTCTTGTCATTGTTGTAACGCAGCCCCCCGGTCAACGTCAGCCGGTCGCTTAGATCGAAATAGACCTCGCCGAAAATCCCATAGCTCTCCAGATTCGATTCCAGCGAGTTGTTCCGATACATCGACGTCGCGAAATAGGATGGCGGAAGGCCGCCCGACAAGGAGCCGAATGAACCCAATATGGCACTGGCGTAATCGAGCGCAAACGAGTTCACATAATAGCTATTGTCGGTGGTTTTCGATTTCGCGTAAATTCCCCCCAACAGGAAATTGAACGGCCCGTCGAAGTCACTCGTAAGGATGAGCTCTCCGCTCCACGATTCGCGTTGTTCCGAAGATCGATCGAAAGAAAGCGGCGTTTCGGAACACAGCGAGTTCCCTTCGAAAGCGCCTCTGCTTCCATCATCATTATCCGAGGTGCACAGCACGCCCTGCGGACCGTCCGGGATGAGAGCGCCGGCAATCGGCGAAAAATAGGCCGAGGAGCCGGGAATGAAGGCCGGCGCCGGCGGAGCAAGACCCGTCGGCAATCCGTTAGCCGCAAAAAAGGCCAGCGTATTGAGCGCCGGGGCGAAACCGGCACGGCTTTGAATTCCAAGAAAATAGTCCTGCCTGGAATCGACTTCAGTATCCTGATAAATGCCGGTGGCCGTCAGGGTCATCGCGCCGAATTTTTGCTCAAGGCGCGCCTGCACCTGTAGCTCTTCCGCAAAATAGAAGGGCGTATAGGCCGTGTTGACGACACGCACATCGCCAGGCTCCTGAAACCCGGAAAACCCGTCAGGGCCATAAAGGCTGCCAAGGCCGAGTACGGCGGGAATGCCCTGAATGGCGAAGAACTCGGAAGAACTGAGCGTCGCACCGACCGTGGAATTTGCGTTCGTGGTATCGAAATCACGTCGATTGTTCAGGCATCCGAGCACGCCCAATGGATCGCGTTGGCACGTTTGTTTCTGGTTTCTGAGGCGCGTGTCCTTTTCCCGGAAATAATAGCCCATGAGATCGATCGTCGTATCAGGACCGGGCTCGAAACGAAGTGAGCCTCGCAACGCGTAAAGGTCCCGAGTGTCGATGTCCGATCCATCATAAAGATTCGTCGTATAACCGTCGCGGTTCACATATATGCCCGCCAGTCTCACGCCGATCATATCCCCGATCGGGACATTGACCATGCCACGCGCTTCGATGCTGTTGAAATTGCCATACTCGAATTGCGCTTCAGCCTCGAAACGGGAGAGTTTGGGTTTCGCGGTCACGACATTCACGACCCCGGAGGTCGCATTCCGACCGAACAGGGTGCCTTGAGGTCCGCGAAGGACTTCAATCCGTTCCAGATCGAAATATTCGGTCTCGAACAGGCGTGTTCCGAACAAGGGTGATCCATTGACATGAATTGCGGTCGCAGCATCGCAGGTGACGCCGACGCACAGGTCGCCAACGCCGCGAATAGTGAATGAAGCTGAGGTGAAATTGCCTTTCGAGAAAGATACATTGGGCAGCGTCAGCTGTAGATCCGAGGCATTTTCGATCTGCTGGCTTTCAAGCGCCTCAGCGCTGAATGCGCTGACAGCTATCGGCACGTCTTGCAAGCTTTGCGCCTGACGTTGCGCCGTCACGACGATGACATCGTTACCGCCATCTGGCTCTTCAGCTATGGCTTCCTGAGCATTTGAGACCTGTGGCAACGCCATCAGGACGGCGCTTGCCAACAAATAAGCTTTGTTATTCATCACCCTTCTCTCCCTGTCTCGATTTTTTAGTTTCTTACGCGAACCCGTCCTTTTCCCCGGTAGTCGATGTTCAAAAATGGGGCAGCTCGCCGAGCTGCCCCGAGTTGAGAGGTGGCCAGAAGGAGATTTCCGGAGAGGAAAAGATTCTCGCCGCCCGGCTTGAAGCTGAGCAGTTTTTCGGTATTTGGTAAAGAACTTTATTATGGCACTTTATTATATTGCTCGGGGCGCTGGGAGGTGTTCCATCTCAGATCCGAAGAAATCAGTTTATACATCCGATGCTTGCTGTCAGCGCTTCAGCCTTGGCACGGTCGAGCGCGCGCCGACGACTTTTGGATGCGGCTGCGGTACGGCACGCCCGATCCCGAGCGCATGTCCCGCCGAAGCTGGACAGCCTTTTGTGGCTCCATGACCTTGCCTTGCTGTTTGCCTCGGAAGGCATATCGACCAACTGTGCCACGATAGATTTCTTTGTGGCGCCAAGCAACACAGGCAAGAGAAGAAGATCTAAACAGAACATATGAACTCTGCTTGGTTATTTCTGCCTCGGCCTTAGTATTTATGTCTTGCTGTGCAAAAGAGGCCTCATCGTTTAACTAAATGTTGGATCGGCAATTCTCGCATCGCCATTACGGTCGCATGCAACCATAAAATCGCGCTAGACGTTGCTCAAGTCGGCGCTTCCCAAAGCCGGAGAAGGCTCCTCAACGCGGTGACAAAGGCCAGCGGCTGGTCGAGCATCAGATGGTGGCGGGCTTGAGGCACGGCAATGATCGGAATGGCTCCTCCCCCCAGTTCACGAACATATGCCACGGAATCCCGGTTGAAGAGCTGGCTCTCCTCGCCGTGAACGATAGCCTTGCGGCCCGGCGCGTTCACTAGGCGCTCGCCGATGGTGAGCCACTCGTCGGGCCGGTTGCTCCTCCGGAACACTTCGGGAGAGAATTTCCACGTCCAACCCTCCCCGTCACGCCGCAGAGAATGAAAGGCCATATAGTCCAAAAGAAATGGCTCACCGACAGGCTGGGGTGGGGAAAGGACGTATCGACTGCGCGCCGCGTCGTAGCTGGGATAGCGACTTTTGGCTTTGTCCGGGTCGCGGATCCGGGGCTGGCGCGGCGGAGATTCCAATACGCTTGCAAGAGCGCAGGTCGCATGACCATCAGGTCGCAAACCACAATGCCGGAGAAGGTATCGGGCGATTGGGTGACGGCCGTCAACGCTGCGCCAGAACCGAAACTGTGGGCAATGATCGTGGGCTTGTGGCCATCCGCAAACAGTCCAAGCGCTTCGGCAATTTCGCCGAACTCGCGCCCCCTGGCCAAGGGGTCGGCGTGCCCTCGCATTTCGCTGTCGCCCATGCCGGCAAGATCGAAGGCCACCACATCATAATCTTCGGCCAGAAACGGCGCGATGAAGGAAAAGCAGCGGGCATGCGAGAGAAAACCGTGCGTCATCAGTACCTTGGGTTTCGCCCGGTCGCCCCAGCGAAAGTAATGCGCTTTGGCACCCTCGATCTCTACATAGCCTTCCTCGCGCGGCACCCTGAGAGCGGAAACGAACCATTCGGGCAGATGCGAACCATCGCCCGCCCAGAGAGCGTCGATGTCCTCGGGGCAATCTTCAATCTTTACCGCCTCGTTCATATTGTTGGGCCGTCCTTGCGTGTGAGTTTTTCGAAAGCGAAGCCAGCATAGCTGCCGGCCGCCTCTTCGTCGCAGAGCGCGGCATAGCCAGACACGCTCGGAAAATTGATGAGCTGGCGCTTCTTTCCCGGAATATTCGCGCCCATGTACCATGAGGCCGCCTCGGGAAAGAGCGTCATCGCGCCAGCCGCGGCAACCATTTCAGTCCAGCCAGTTTCGGCAGCCGGTTTGCCCTCGAAAAGATCGATGTCCCTCCTACGCAACCAGACCATGAAATCGCAAATCCAGTCGCCCTGTATTTCCGCGCTTGTCGGGCCATTGGCGAAACCCGACGGGCTGAGAGGACCATAAGCGAACAACATGTTGGGAAAACCCGACACCGCCATGCCGAGATAGGCGCGCACACCGTCTTCCCACGCCTGCCAAAGGGGAAGCCCCTCCCTCCCGGTGATGTTCATGTCGATCAACCCGCCACGCCCGGCATCGAAGCCGGTCGCAAAAATGATCAGATCGCATTCGACCTCACCGTCTTCCATCTTGATGGCCTGGGGCTCGATACGGATGATCGCGTTTGCCTTCAGATCGACCAGCGCGACATTATCCTGCTCGAAAATTTCATAATATCCCTGTTCGAGCGAGGGTCTTTTCGTGCCGAAAGGATGCGGCGGCTCCGCAGGCGCAAGTTTCTCGGCCAGAACGGGGTCGATAATCCGCGCGAGAACCTTTTTGCGCCAGAACTCATAGGCGTAGCGGTTCGCTTCGCGATTGGTCAGTATGTCGGCAAAGTTGTTGTACCAGAATTTGAGGCCGCCCTGCCGCCACAGGGTCTCGAAATGGTTGTTGCGCGTCGTGGCGTCTACATCGAGCGCGGAGATGTCAAGCGACTGGCATTCGAATCCCCCGTTCGTTCGCTTGCGCCGAACAAAAATGGCGGGATAGCCCTGCTTATCACGCTGCTGAATGTCTTCGGTAAGCCGTTCCTGGCGCATGGGCAGGCCCAGAATAGGAGTCCTCTGAAACAAGGTCAGCTTTTCTGCGCATTTGGCGGCCTCCTGCGCGATCTGCACTCCGCTCGCACCAGTGCCGATGACGGCGATCCGGCGGCCCGAAAGATCGATACCCTGTTGCGGCCATCGCGCCGTGTGACACCAATCGCCTTCGAACGCCGCGATTCCTCGCATATCGGGAATATACGGCTTCGATGCGAATCCCAAAGCGGGCAGAAGGAAGTGTGTCGATATTCCTTCCCCGCCCTCAAGCTGCAGGCGCCACCGTCGTCCCTCTTCATCGAACCTTGCGCTTTGGACCCTCGATCCCATCCGCATAAGCGGCCAAAGGCCCAGCGTATCGCAAACATGCCGGAAATAGGCTCTGAGCTCCTTCCATCCGGGAAAGCGCTCGCTCCAGGCCCATGATTTCCAAACCTCGGGTATCGAAAACTCATAGAGCGGTACCTGCGAGTCCACGCGGGCACCGGGATAGCAATTCCAGTACCAAATGCCGCCGGGCTGGGCGGCCGCATCTACCAGCAGCACCTTGAACCCGGCGTCACGCAATTTGTGCAGCAGATAGATGCCGCTGAAGCCTGCACCGACGATCACGGCATCGTAATCGGGAGAGCCAGTCGATCTCACGTCGCGACATTCGATCGTTCGGCAATCGCTTTTGCCGTTGCATAATCGGCCTTGCCGTTCGAGGCTCGCATGGGGATGTCTGTCGGAATTATGGTCTTGGGAGTTTTGTATCCCGCCAAATGTGCGCGCACATGGGTTTTGACCGCTTGTTCGTCGAACTGGGCGTGGTCGTTGAGGTGGACGATCGCGGTTACGGCTTGGCCCCATTTATCATCCGGCACGCCTACGACCAGCGCGTCCCCGATGGCGGGATGGGTCTTGAGCACTTCCTCGACCTCCTCGGGATAAACTTTCTCTCCCGCCGTGTTGATGCAGACGCTTCCGCGGCCGAGCAAGGTCAGGCTGCCATCGGCTTCTACCCGACACCAGTCGCCCGGAATGGAATAGCGCACCCCATCGATCGTGCGAAACGTCTTCGCGGATTTCTCGGGGTCCTTGTAATAGCCTATGGGGATCGCACCCTTCCGGGCGATAAATCCCGGCACGCCGCTCCCCGGTTCGACTTTCTGGTCGGTTTCGTCGAAAACATCGCAGAACTCGCCGATCCCAAATTTCGCGGTGTTCGTGCCGCCCTCCGCAGTGGTGACGGCAAGGCCGAAGCCGAGGCCTTCGGATGCGCCAAAACTGTCCATCAGTACGATTTGCGGAATATGCCGGCACAGGCCGGACTTGACCTCCTTGCTCCACATCACACCGGAAGAGAGGATTGTAACGAGGCTGCTGGTATCCCAGCGGCCAGGGTGGTCGTCGAGCGCGGAAAGCATTGGCTTGGCAAAGGCGTCGCCCACGATCGCTATACCTTCCACCTTGTGCCTTTCCACCGTATCCCACAGTTCCTCGGCATCGAAAGACCATGCCTCCAACGTAACTATCGCGCCGCCAGACATCAGCGTGCCGATCGCAGTGATAAAGCCCGTTCCGTGCATCAGCGGGCAAGAGGAAAGCGTGCGCCTGCCCGGGCCTTCGCGGGCGATCAGCGCGACATTTTCTTCGAGTGTCTCTGGAACGGGGCCGAGCAACTTCTGTGCGTCGAGTTGGGCCTTGCGCATGTCATCATGACGCCACATCACCGCCCTTGGGCATTCCGGTCGTACCAC
>JACDQN010000113.1 GCA_015657575.1 Sphingopyxis sp. | reverse complement strand
TCGCCCCATATGGACGCGCGGTCGATGACGAGACCTTCCACCTGGTGGACATCGGCGTGTGCGTCGCGTCGCTGTCGCTGCGATAGACGCGGCCGGGAGCTATGATCCTGATCGGAGGCGCTTTTTCCATCATCGTACGGATCTGCACCGGCGAAGTGTGCGTGCGCAGCAGCATATGCTGCGCGGCACTTTCGCCAACTTCCGGGAAATAGAAAGTGTCGTGCATCGCGCGCGCCGGATGCGTTTCGGGAATGTTGAGCGCGGTGAAGTTGCGCCAGTCGTCCTCGATTTCCGGGCCCGTGGCGACCGCAAAGCCCATGTCGGCGAAGATTTCGGCAAGCTCGTCCATCACCTGGCTGACCGGATGCACGCTGCCTCCCGGTGCCGGTTCGGCGGGGAGCGTCATGTCGAGCCGTTCCGCGCCGAGCTTCGCTTCGAGCGCGGCACCGTCGAGCGCGGCCTTGCGCGTCGCGAGCGCCGCGGTCACCGTCTCGCGCAGGGCGTGGATCTGCGGGCCGACCGTCTGGCGTTCGTCGGGGGTCATGCTGCCCAGCGTCTTGAGCAGGCCGGTGACGCTGCCCGCCTTGCCGAGCGCGCCGACGCGCAGCGCCTCCAGCGCGTCGCCGTCGGCGGCCGCCTCGATCTCGCTCACCAGCTGGGCCTGCAGGGCCTGAATATCGCTCATCGTCACTATCCTGTTCCGGCGCACGCCGTGCCGCCGGCCTGTTCGTTTCGGTCTTTTTTCGGATACGGCGGCTGCCCGCCCGCCCGCTGCCCGCGCTTGCACCGAACGCGCGGCGCGGGTCAAGCCTTCAGGCGGTTCCGGTCAGGCTTCGGGCTTGTGCAGTCCCTGCACCGGCGCACCGGCGGCGGCGGCGCGCGCGAAGGCCGCGGCGCCCAGGATCGGCTTGGGGCGTCCAGCATAGTCGCGCGGACTCATTCCCATGAAGCGCTGGAAATCGCGTGTGAACTGCGCCTGATCATAATAATGATAATCGAGCGTATCGATCCACGCCATCGAAGGATCGAGCATGAAGCGCGCGAGGCTGCGCAGGAAACGCTGGCGGCGGATCAGCAGCTTGGGCGAAAATCCGAAAGCGCGCAGGCTCAGCCGCTCGACCGAACGCTCGGACAGCCCGAGCCGTTCGGCGAGCTGCGCGACGCTGGCGAGGTCGTCGTCGATCAGCGCGGCATGGGCGGCGAGAATTTCGGGATCGTCGCGCGGCGCGCCCGCGAGCTGCGCGACGAAATGATCGTCGATCGTGCGGGCCGCGGCATCGACGTCGTTGATCGCGCGCAGCTTGTCCAGCAACGGAGCAAAGGCGGCAAAGGCTGGTTCGGCGGCGCCGTCGCACAGCCGGTCGGCGAAGACTTCTGCCGAAATGGCGAAATATTTGGCCCATCCCGCGGGCAGGATACCGATCCCCCAGACGCGCATATTCCCCGCGGCGAAATAGCTTGCGCGGCTCGTCGGGCCGGTGGCGATGAAGCGCGGGGCAGGGGAGGGCTCGGCGTCGCCGATCGCGGCGAGCGGTACGTCGCCATCGACGAAGCGCAAATTGGCCCATTCGGGGTGGAGATAATCGTCGACGCGGGTCCCGGCGGGCACCGCAACCTCGGTCAGATAGATGATGCTGGCATAGCGGCGCAGCGCGTCGGACACCGGAAAGAAACGGGTCAGGACGCGCGCGGGGGCGCTATCGGCCGGATTTGGTCCAGAATCCGCCATGCCCCACTTTGGGAAAGCGCACGCAAAAAAACAACAACCTAAGCGCTATTTCTGTCGGGTTTTTACAATTTTGCGTGGTCATGCGCGCGCATATGTCGCGCCAGAGGGAAACTTCCACCGGCCGGCGGCTATCTGCGACCCACGGCATTCGGTACGGGCGGAGGGGGGCGATGGTTTCACTGGACCATTGTCGAAGCGGCGCGGGACCAGTCCCGTGCCGCTTCTTCTTTTCGGGCGCTGCGACCCCGGCGGAAACCCGGCAACGAAAAAAGGGCGGCCCCGCCGGGACCGCCCTTTTGCTTTAGCGATAAGCCTTGCGGGGTTCAGGCTGCCTTGGGCAGCGCCGCCTTTGCCTGCGCGATGATCGTGGTGAAGACACCGCCTTCGTTCATCGCGAGGTCGGCCATGACCTTGCGGTCGAGTTCGATACCGGCGAGTTTCACGCCGTGCATGAACTGTGAATAGGTCAGACCTTCGGCGCGAACCGCAGCGTTGATGCGCTGGATCCAGAGCGCGCGGAAGTTCCGCTTCTTGACCTTGCGGTCGCGGTAAGCGTACTGGCCGGCCTTTTCGACGGCCTGCTTGGCGATACGGATCGTATTCTTGCGACGGCCATAATAGCCCTTCGCCTGTTCCAAAATCCGCTTGTGCTTGGCGCGCGTGGTCGTGCCGCGTTTGATGCGTGACATGTCTTAGCGCTCCTTACTTCAGGCCATAGGGCGCCCAGAGGCGCACATGGGCTGCATCCGAATCGCTGAGCACGCTGGTGCCGCGGTTGGTGCGGATATATTTCGAATTGTGCGAAATCAGGCGGTGGCGCTTGCCGGCGACGCCGTGCTTCACCTTGCCCGAGGCGGTGAATTTGAAGCGCTTCTTCACACCGCTCTTGGTCTTCATCTTGGGCATTTTCGTCTCCTTATATTGCGACGATATCGACCGGCCCTGGCAGCCCTTTCAGCCAGGCAGGTCAGCTCTTCTATCGTGCGAAGGCGGGCGCCTAAACGGATTCGCGCGGAAATGCAAGCGATTCGGGGCTAGAAACTCGCGCCATCGACCTTGTGGACGGTCAGCGCGTCGAGGTCGGCGTCGGGGACGCAGCGCAAATTGACCGCGGCCATTTTCTCGCCCGACGGGCCGGCACCGACCGAAAAGCCCTGACAGCCGCACGAGGTGCAGAATTGGTGGTCGATGTTGTGCTTGTTGAACTTGTAGCTTTCGAGCCTGTCGCTGCCGCTCGTCAGGCGGAACCGGTCGATCGGCACGAAGGCGAGCAGGAAGCCCTTGCGCCGGCAGTGCGAACAATTGCAGCTCATCGCCATATCGGGAATGTTGCCCTCGACCGTGTAGGTCACCGCGCCGCAGTGGCAGCTTCCCTCGAACGCCATATCAATTCTCCCGGTCAGTGGTGGCAGGCGAGTCCCTCGATCACATCCTCGAGCCGCGCCGGATCGCCGAGCGCGATGACATGGCCCGAACTGTCGGCGTTGAGCGGGTCGCCGTTCCAGTCGCACATCGTCCCGCCCGCGCCCTCGACGACGGGGACGAGCGCGGCGAAGTCGTGGAGTTTCAGCCCCGCCTCGACCACCAGGTCGATATGCCCGCTCGCGAGCAGCGCGTAATTATAGCAGTCGCCGCCGAAGACCATGCGCTTGTGCGCGGTCTTCGCGGCGAGCGCCATGAAATGCTCGCCGTCATGATCGCTGAAATATTGCGGTCCGGTCGTCGCGAGCACGGCATCGGAAAGCTCGCGGCACCGGCGCGTCGCAGCGGGCCTGCCGTTGAAGAGCGTTGCTTGCCCCATCGCGCCGATCCATCGCTCGCCCGCGATCGGCTGGTCGATGATCCCGATCAAGGGCCAGCCGTCCTGCAGCAACGCGATCAACGTGCCGAAGATCGGGCGGCCGGCCATGAAGCTGACCGTGCCGTCGATCGGGTCGAGCACCCATTGGCGCGCGGCGTCTGCGCGCTCGCTACCATATTCCTCGCCGATAATGCCGTCGCGCGGCGCTTCGGCGCCCAGCAGGCGGCGCATCGCCGCCTCGGCGGCGCGATCGGCTTCGGTCACCGGCGAAGCATCGTCCTTGGCTTCATGCGCGAAGCCGGCACGAAAGAGGGGACGGATCGCCGCGCCGGCGGCGTCGGCGAGGCGGTTGGCGAGGGCGAGGTCCGAGGCGAGCGACATGTCCCCCCGCTAGCCCAGAGGCGGGCCGCCGCCAGCCCGTGGAGACGATATCGCAGAAACCGGAGCGTAATTTTATCAATTTTACAATACTAATATAAACTGTAAAATCTCGTTCATGGCGGCTGATTTTCCTCTCGATCCGATCGTCGTGACCTTCGCGCGATACGGCCTGCGCAAGACGTCGATGGAGGATGTCGCCGCGGCGCTCGGCGTATCGCGGCAGGCGCTTTATCTGCGCCATGGATCGAAGGGTGCGTTGATCGACTGGGCCACCGGGCGGCTCATCGACAACGCGCTGGCCGCCGCGCTCGCCAGTATCGAGCAGCCCGCGAAAACGCTCGCCGATCGGCTAGCCGATGCGCTCGATGCCTGGGTCGGCCGCCATATGGCGGCGCTCCATGCCTCGCCGCATGGTGTCGAAATCGTCGCGATGCTCCAGCGCGATCAGCCCGATGCGGTCCGCACCGCCGAGCGGCGGCTGGTTGCCGCAATGGCCGAAGCGATCCGCCTCAGCGGCCCCGGATCGGCGGTCGCGCGCGCGGGCAGCATGGCGCAGGCGCTGTGCTGGACGGCGCGCGGCCTGGTCCATGCCGTGCCCGACCATGCGGGTTTCCGGCGCCAGCTCGATCATATCGTCGGCGCGCTCGTCGCGCGCTGATCAGGCGCCGAAGCGGTAAGCCCACTGACCGGCGTTGGGGCCGATACCCTGACCGAAGGTCAGATGATTGCCGTCGGGATCGCGGACCCAGAATTCGCGCTGGCCATAATGCTGATCGCATGGCGCACCCCAGCGGTCGGAGGGGAGCTCGCGAAGCTTCGGTTCGAGTTCCGTAAAGAACGCGTCGGCGTCGGCAACATCGACATAGGCATGCGCACAGCCCGGCGGGTTGCGCGCGCCATCCTCCAGTTCGAGCAGGCGAAAGGCGATGTGCTCGCGTTCGACATAGGCATAGCCGCCCTCGTCGACATAGACGATGAAGCCGAGCGTATCGCGGAAGAAGGCCAGCGCGGGCTCCATCGCAGCGACGCCGAGGAATGGCGTCACCTGGATGAAGGCCGGATAGTCGGTCATCAATCGAACAGCGAGGAGACGCTGGTTTCGTCGGCGATGCGCTTGATCGCTTCGCCGAGCAGCGGCGCGACGGTCAGCGCCCTGACCTTGCCGCTGTCGTTCACGGCATCGGTCGGCTGGATCGAATCGGTGATGACCAGTTCGGTGAGCTCGCTCGCGTCGACGCGCGCGACCGCGCCTCCAGAGAGGACGCCGTGAGTACAATAAGCAACGACACCTTCGGCGCCCGCCGCCTTAAGCGCGGCCGCCGCGTTGCAGAGCGTACCCGCCGAATCGACGATATCGTCGATAAGGATGCAGAAGCGGCCCTTCACGTCGCCGATGATATTCATCACCTCCGATTCGCCGGCGCGCTCGCGGCGCTTGTCGACGATCGCGAGCGGCGCGTTGTCGAGCCGCTTGGCAAGCGCGCGGGCGCGCACCACGCCGCGACGTCGGGCGAGACGACCATCAGATTCTTGTCGCCGAAGCGCGCCTGAATGTCGGCGCTCATCACCGGCGCGGCGTACAGATTGTCGGTCGGGATGTCGAAAAAGCCCTGGATCTGCCCGGCGTGCAGTCGATCGCGAGGACGCGGTCGGCGCCCGAAGTGGTGATGAGGTTCGCGACCAGCTTCGCCGAGATCGGCGTGCGCGGGCCGGGCTTCCGGTCCTGACGGGCGTAGCCGAAATAGGGGACGACCGCGGTAATGCGCTTCGCCGAGGCGCGGCGGAGCGCGTCGGTGATGATCAGCAGTTCCATCAGATTGTCGTTGGCCGGGAAGTTGGTCGGCTGCACGACGAACACATCCTGACCGCGGACATTCTCGTGAATCTCGACGAAGACCTCCTCGTCGGCAAAGCGGCGTACGCTGGTGTCGGTCAGCGGCAGTTCCAGATAATCCGCGATCGCGCGGGCCAGCGGCAGGTTGCTGTTGCCGGAGATGAGTTTCATGGCGTGCAGGGGCCCTTTCGCGGCGGACGGGATTGCGCGCCCCCTTAGCCAGCGCTTGCGCGAAGGGGAAGAGGTTAAAGCTGCTGAACCCGCCCTTTGCCGGAGCTGATGGCGAAGGTGCGCGGTTCCGCAGGCCTCGGAAAGGGCAGCACGCGCGATCGAACATCTCCTTCATCCCCCTGCGACGCTTGACCGTCTGGTTCGAGCCGTATTATGTGTGCAATACAGCTGGAGTCGCCGATGTTGAGTCTGCTCATCGCCGCCGCCGTCCCGGCCGCCGACATGCGGCCCGTGCATCATTACCGGCGCACCAATGGCGACGGCAGCGAGGTCGAGGATATCCACGTCTTCGTCGAAGCGCCCGATCGCGTGGCGATGATGAAGGAAAAGTCGCGCTGCACCAATGCGGCCTATGTGACGGCAAAGCTCGATCCCATGACCGGGCAGGCGATGGGACTGGCGGGCGGGCGGCTGACCCGCGAGGGCACGCAGCAGGTGTTCGCGCGGCTTTTTGCCGAGGACGGAGGCAAGCGCATCGTCGCGCAGGTCGAAACCGGGCCGCGCGGCGTTCCCTTGACCTATGAGTTGGCGGTGCGGCCGCCCTGGCATATCTATGATTTCGATTTCGCCGACATGATCGCGCATCCTCCCGAAGCGATCGGCGTGCGGGCCGGTTTTTCGTTCGACCTGCCGCTGATCCTCTCCACCGGCGACGGCTTCGCTTTCAGCAACCGCGGCCGGATGGTTCTGCAAGGCGCGAAGCGGTTGCGCCATTTCGGCAGTCCGGCGATCCGCTATCGTGCTTCGGGCGCGGCGGGGCGCGGGACGATGTGGTTCGACGCGCGGTCGGGCGTGCTGCTGGAAGCGCGGCTGCCGCTCGCGAACCATGGCGAGTATCGCGATTTCCGGTTGCGGCTGATCCGCACCCATTATGGCGAGGCGGCATGGAAGGCGAAGCTGGCGGATCATTGGCGGGGGTGCCCGGACGCCGATGATTGAGGTGTCAGAAAATTCCGCCGGCCAGCCCCTCCGCCAGCGCGGCGCCGAGGTCGCGCGCTTCGGCGAGGTGCGCCTCGGCAATGGCCTTGGGCGCCAGGATCGCTTCGGGCGTCTGCGCCGCGGTGTTCACGATCACCGGATCGGCGACGCGCTTCAGCCGCCAGCCGGTGGCGATGCGGTCGAGCTGGCGCTGGGCATTCTCACCGTCCGAGCCCGCGCAGATGATCGTCGCATAGGGACGCCCTTCCAGCTTGCCGAGACAGGGATAATAGCAGCGATCGAACATCTCCTTCATCGCCCCCGAGAGCGCGGCAAGATTTTCGGGGCCGACGAACAGATAGCCGGCGGCGGCGTGGAGATGATCGGGCGCGACATCGCCGGCCGCTACGAGCTGCGCCGCGTTCCCCGCCCCCTCGGCCGCCGCGCGGGCGAGCGCTTCGCTGCCGCCGGTGCAGCTGTGCCAGACGATGAGCAGGGGCGGCGCGTCGGTCATGCCGCGATGCTTGCCAAGTGCGGGCACGCGGCGCAAGCTGCCCCGAAACAGGGGAGGATATCATGCACCGACTGACCACCGTGCTGCTCGCCGGCTGCCTGCCGTTTGCGGCGCTGGCGCAGGACCCGGCGAGCGACGCGACGCGCGCCGCGCAGGCCGACATTGCGAAGCGCCTACCGCTGGGCGACCCGCGCGACGAGGCTGATGTGCTGCGCGGCAAGCTGGCCGAGATTCCGGCCGGCGTCATTCTGGATAGGAATGGCAAGACGGTGTGGGACCGGCGGCCCTATGCCTTCCTTGACGCAAAAGAGGCCCCCGATACGGTCAATCCGTCGCTGTGGCGGCAGGCGCGGCTGAACGCCGTGCACGGGCTGTTCGAAGTGGTGCCGGGCAAGATCTGGCAGGTCCGCGGCTATGATATTTCGGTGATGACGATCATCCGCGGCAAGACGGGATGGATCGTCGTCGATCCTTTGCTGTCCGAAGAGACGGCGGCGGCGAGCTGGAAATTGTTCGCCGACACGGTCGAGGCGAAATCGGGCAAGCTGCCGGTCAAGGCTGTGATCTTCAGCCACAGCCACAGCGACCATTTCGGCGGCGTCGGCGGCATCGTCACCCCCGAACAGGTGAAGAAGGACAAGATCCGCATCATCGCGCCGCACGGCTTCTCGGAAGAGGCGACCTCGGAAAATGTGCTCGCGGGGACCGCGATGGGGCGGCGCGCGCTCTATATGTTCGGATCGATCCTGCCGCCCGGACCCGCGGGGCAGGTCGACACCGGGCTGGGGCCGAAGCTGTCGTCGGGCACGATCGGCTATATGGAGCCGACGGAGACCCTCGGCGAAAAGGGCGGCACGCTGACGATCGACGGGCTGGCGTTCGAATTTCTCGACGCCGGCGGGACCGAGGCGCCGTCGGAGTTCGTCTTCTACATCCCCGCCTATAAGGCCTTGCATACGACCGAGGTCGTGACGCACACGCTGCACAATGTGCTGACGCTACGCGGGGCGCAGGTGCGCGATGCGCTGCACTGGAGCCAGGTGATCGACGCGACCCTGCTGAAATGGGGCGGCAAGGCCGAGGTCGTGATGGCGTCGCACCATTGGCCGACCTGGGGCGCGGGCGAGGTGAGCGCGTTGCTGACCAGCCAGCGCGACATCTATCGCTATGTCCACGACCGGACGCTGTTCCTCACCAACAAGGGCGCGACGCTGCACGAGCTGGCCGACGTCACCCCCGAGGCGCCGGGGCAGGCAGGCGACTTTGGTGCGCGCGGCTATTATGGCACGGTCAACCACGACATGAAGGCGGTCTATCAACGCTATTTCGGCTGGTGGGACGGCAATCCGGCCAATTTCAACCCGCTGCCGCCCGAAGCGAGCGCCCCTAAATATGTCGAACTGGCGGGCGGAGCGGACAAATTGCTGGCGGCGGGCAAGGCAGCGATCAAGGCGGGCGATTATCGCTGGGCGGCCGAGCTGCTGAACAAGCTGGTGTTCGCGCAGCCCGACAACAAGGACGCGCGCGCGGCGCTTGCTTCCGCCTACGATCAGATGGGGTATCAGGCCGAATCGGGCGCGTGGCGGAACTATTATCTCGCCGCCGCGGCGACGCTGCGCGGCACGGCGGTCGAGAGCCTGTCGGGCAACGGCCAGAGCCGGTCGTTTGTCAGTGCGATACCGACGCGCGTGTTCTTCGATGCGCTCGCGACGCGCTTCGACGCGGCGAAGGGCGCGGCGCTCAAAGGCACCTTCCAGTTCGTGCTGCCCGACAGCAAGGAGACGGTCGCGATCGTCGTCGGCGGCGGGGTCGAGGTGCCGCGTTACGGCGTGACCGACGCCGCGCCGACCGCGACGGTCACGCTCGACCGCAAGACGCTCGACGATGTGATGCTGGGGCAGGCGCAGTTCCCGGTGCTGATGCAATCGGGCGCGATCCGGATCGAGGGCGACCGCATGGCGTTCCTGTCATGGTTCGCGTTGCACCCGCCGCACGATCCGCGTTTCAATGTGGTTGTCCCATAGGCACTTCACCGACTAACGGAGGATCATGACCGCCATCGCCGAAACCCATCCCACCGATCCCTTCGAACCGGGCGCGATCAACGCCATCGAGGGGCTCGACCCGGTCGATCCGGCTTTTACCCAGGTGCTGCGCGTGACGACCGCGCTCAACCTGATCCCGCTGGCGATCGGGGCGAGCATCTTCGACCTTCTGCTGATCCGGCACATCGAGGGGCCGTACGGGCTGATCACCGCGCTCGCGTGGATCGCGGCGATCGTCATGATCGTGACCTTTCCGTCGCGGCGCGTGTCGCGCTGGGGGTACCGGATCGGCGAAGGGCAGCTGCGCGTCGCGCGCGGCTGGCTGTTCCGCACCGACACGATCGTGCCCTTCGTGCGCGTCCAGCACATCGATGTCGGGCAGGGCCGGTCGAGCGCTGGTTCGGCCTGTCGCACCTGATCGTCCATACGTCGGGCACGCACAACAGCACGGTGACGCTGCCCGGCCTGCCCGCCGACCTCGCTGCCGCGATGCGCGAGACGATCCGCCGCCATATCCAGACCGATTTCGCATGAGCGAAAGCGCCGTTCCCTTGCCCGTCGCCACGGGCGATGCGGGCTGGCAGCGGCTGAGCCCCGCGTCGCTGGCGCTGTCGGTCGTCAGGCTCGGGCCGCGTAGCCTCAACTTCCTGCCCGCGGTCGCGGCGCTGGGCTATACCGGCAACTGGATCTGGATCGTCCCGGCGATCCTTGCTTTCATCCTGATCTCGCTCGCCTTCGCATGGCTGAACTGGCTGCGTTTCCGCTTTCTCGTCGGCGACGACGAGGTGGTGATCGAAAGCGGTGTGCTGTCGCGCCAGCACCGCACCATCCCGTTCGACCGCATCCAGGACGTCAGCATCGAGCAGGGACTGGTCGCGCGTGCGCTCGGCATCGCCAAGGTCGGGTTCGAGACGGGCGCGGGCGGCAAGGAGAATGACGCGAGCCTCGATGCGATCGCGCTCGAGGCCGCACAGGCGCTGCGCACGACGATCCGCGCGCATCGCAGCACGCCCGCGGCAATCGCGACCGCGACCGCGGTCGAGACCGTCGACGCGGCGGCTCCGGCGGCGATCGACCCCGCCGAGGACCGGCTGCTTTTTGCGATGGGGCCGCGCCAGCTGCTGATCGCGGGGCTGTTCAACTTCTCGCTCGCCGCGCTCGCGATCGTCGGCGCGGCGATGCAGTTCTTCGACGACCTGCTGCCGTTCGATTTCAACATCTTCGACCCGCGCGACTGGATCGACATCGCCGCCGATTACGGCCTCGACCAATGGGTGATCGCGCACCGCTGGATCGCTGGGATCGGTGCGCTGCTGTCGTTGTTGCTGATCGGTTTCGCCAGCGGCATCGCGACGATGGTCTTCGCCAACTGGGGCTTTCGCCTGACGCGCGAGCCGCGCGCGCTGCGCCGCACCCGCGGGCTGACGACGCGTACCGATGTCGCGGTGCCGGTGAAGCGGGTGCAGGCGGCGATCCTCGTCACCGGCTGGTTTCGCCAGCGCTTCGGCTGGCACGAATTGCGGCTGCAGAGCCTTGCGACCGACGGCGAGAAGGAACGCGACCATCAGGTCGTGCCCTTCGCCAAACTGGACGCGATCGACCCGGTCCTCGGCGAAATCGCGATCCGGCGACCCGCGCCCGAACAGGCGTGGCAGCACAGCCACGGCATCGTGGCGATCGGCGCCTATATCGGCGCGACGCTCTGCGCCGTCGCGGGATCGGTCGCGCTGAGTTTCGACCAGCCGGTCGGCTGGGTCGCGCTGTTCGCGGCGCCGCTGATCGCGCTGACCGCGCTGATCGGCGCGCGCCGCCACCGCTGGGCGGACCTCGGCGAACAGGTCGCGATCCGCCGCGGCTTCTGGAAACCCAAGATGACCCTCCTCCCCTATACGTCGGTCCAGAGCGCCGACCTCAAGACCGACTTCCTTCAGCGCCCGCTCGGCCTCGCCACCCTCGTCTTCGGCGTGCCCGGCGGCAGCGCGCTCGCGAGCCACGAAATTCCGGCGATCCCGCTGGGCATCGCGCAGGAGCTGCGCGCGCGCATCCTCGGTGCCGAGGCGCGGCGATGAGCGATGCGGCAAGCAGCTCGGCTTTGGGTGTCACGCGTTCGATCGCGGGGCAGCCCTGGCACTGGCGGCGCGCGAGCGCCGACATGGGCGGCGAGAATCTGGCGCCCGACGATCTGGTCACGCAATTGCTGCTCGCGCGGGGGGTGTCGCGGGGCGATCTCGATCGGCAGCGCACGCCGACCTTGCGCGGCTTCATGCCCGACCCGTCGCTATTCCGGGATATGGAGGCGGCGGCCGCGCGCATCGCCGATGCGGTCGATGCGAAAGAGCCGATCACCATCTTCGGCGACTATGACGTCGATGGCGCGACCTCGGCCGCGCTGCTCGTGCGGCTGCTCCGTGCGCTCGATGTGCCCGTCGGCGCCTATATCCCCGACCGCTTGATGGAGGGCTATGGCCCGTCGGGCGCCGCGCTGGTCAAGATCGGCGAGGCAGGATCGAAGCTGGTCGTCACGGTCGATTGCGGCGCGCAGGCGTTCGATGCGATCGCCGAAGCGAAGGCCGCCGGTGTCGAGGTGATCGTCGTCGATCATCACCAGTGTGCGACGCTGTTGCCCGATGCGCTCGCCGTGGTGAACCCCAACCGGCTGGACGAAGAGCCCGATGCGGCGATCCACGGCAATCTCGCCGCGGTCGGGGTCGCTTTTCTGCTCGGCGCCGCGCTGCTGCGCACGCTGCGCGCGCGCGGCTTTTTCGAGCGCCGCGAAGAGCCGGCGCTGATCGAGCTGCTCGACCTCGTCGCGCTCGGCACCGTTGCCGACGTCGCGCGGCTGACCGGCTTCAACCGCGCGCTGGTGACGCAGGGGCTGAAGGTGATGGCGCGGCGCGGCAACATCGGCATGGCGGCACTGATGGACGCGGCGCGGCTGACCAAACCGCCGACCGCGAGCGACATGGGTTTTGCGCTGGGGCCGCGGATCAACGCGGGCGGGCGTGTCGGAAAATCCGACCTCGGCGTACGATTGCTCACCACCTGCGACCCGCAGGAGGCGGCCGACATCGCGGCCGAGCTGGGCCGGCTCAACGAGGAACGGCGCGCGATCGAGGCGGCGGTGCTCGACCAGGCGATCGAAGCGAGCGCCGCGTGCGGCAATGCGCCGGTCGCGATCGTTGCGAGCGAGGGCTGGCATCCGGGCGTGATCGGCATCGTGGCAGGGCGCCTGAAGGAAAGGCTGCACCGCCCGGCGATCGTCATCGCGGTCGATGAAGACGGTGTCGGCAAGGGATCGGGACGTTCGATTTCGGGCGTCGACCTTGGCGCGGCGATCCTCGCCGCGAAAGAGAGCGGGCTGCTCGTCGCGGGCGGCGGCCATGCGATGGCGGCGGGGCTGACGGTCGAGAGGGACCGGCTCGACGCGCTCGGCGCCTTCCTCAACGACCGGCTTGCCGCCGATGTCGCGCGCGCGAGCGGCGACAAGGCGCTGCTGATCGACGCGGTGCTCGCGCCGCGGGGCATCTCGCCGCTCTGGTGCGACGCGATCGAGAGCGCCGGGCCCTACGGCGCTGGCTGGCCCGCACCGCGCGTCGCGACGGGGCCGGTGCGCATCGTCGAATCGGGGATCGTGGGCACCGATCATGTCCGGCTGATCGTGTCGGGTGACGACGGAGCGCGGTTCAAGCGATCGCTTTCGCAGCGCCGAGACCGAACTGGGGCAGGCGCTGCTCCACGCGCGCGGGCGCAAATTATGGCTCGCGGGCCGTGCGAAACGCGACGATTGGGGCAGCCGCCCGGCGGCCGAACTGCATCTGGAGGATGCCGCCTGGGCCGATTGACGCGGGCTTGCGCAATATTTTTGCGCGGGCGCGCTTGACCCTATGGACGCCCGCGTCTAAGGCGCCCGCTCACCGATCAGACGGCCCCTTCGTCTAGCGGTCTAGGACGTCGCCCTTTCACGGCGAAAACACGGGTTCGAGTCCCGTAGGGGTCACCATCGGTCACGGGAGCGGTCGGCTCCTGCTTCCGCAGATATCCGACCCACAAGGCCCCTTCGTCTAGCGGTCAGGACGCGGCCCTCTCACGGCTGAAACACGGGTTCGATTCCCG
>JACDQN010000112.1 GCA_015657575.1 Sphingopyxis sp. | reverse complement strand
CATAATCCTCCCCGCTTGCGGGGAGGGGGACCGCCGCCGCAGGCGGTGGTGGAGGGGGGGTCTCGGCCTCAGACGCCGCTTCAGGCCGAGAGCCCCCTCCGTCAGTGCTTCGCGCTGCCACCTCCCCACAAGTGGGGGAGGATCGTCATGGGCCCACCCCAAGCGGTGGCCAGCCTCAATCCTCGTCCATCGCCGGCGCGAGTGCCGGATCCAGGTCGCGCGGGCGGATGAAGCCGGTGAAGCGCGCCATGCCCGTGTCGAGATCGTGCCAGTCGGCGATGTCGAGATCGAGCCGTGCGAGCGCCGAAGTCGGCAGCTTTTCCTCGACCTTGGCGCGCAGTTCGTCGTCGTCCGATTCGGGGACGAGCATCAGGATCAGATCCTCGAGCCCCGGGTTATGCCCCGAAATCAGCAGATTCTCGGCATCGCGGCCGGTGTCGCGGATGACGTCGATCAGCGTCGCCGCCGAGGCGAGGTAGATGCGGCGGTCCCAATGCGGCTCGATGCTGTCGAGGTCCGCGGCGGGCTGGAAGATGTCGAGCGTGTCGGTGACGCGCACCGCGGGTGAGGCGATGATGCGGTCGACGGGCAGCTTTTGCCGTTTCAGCCATTGCCCGATCAGCTCGGCTCCGCGCGCGCCGCGCTTGTTGATCGGGCGGTCGAAATCGCGTTCGACCTGCACGTCCCAACCCGATTTCGCGTGGCGCAGGATGGTCAAAGTCTTCAAAATTTCTCCCCGCGCCGATGCGCTATCCCCTCTGTCGTCCAGCCTTGTGCCGCAATCTTATGACGGTGAAAAGGCGGGAAAGGCGCTTTTTCTTTGTCGAACATTCGCCGCGGCGACGTGATTGACCACCTCGTCGAGCGGCAGGCGACGGATCGGCGTGCCTTCGGGAAAGGCGCTGAGCAGTCGCGACGGGAAGCTGGGCGAGAGCATCACGAACTGGCCGAAATCGTCGGCGCGCCGGATCAGGCGTCCGAACGCCTGCCCGATGCGCGCGCGGATGACGCTGTCGTCATAGGCGCTGCCGCCCTGCGCGGCGCGGCGCGCGGCGTGGAGGATCGTCGGGCGCGGCCAGGGCACGCCTTCCATCACGACGAGGCGCAGCGAATCGCCGGGGACGTCGACGCCGTCCCTGAGCGCATCGGTCCCAAGCAGCGACGCGTGCGGGTCGGCGCGGAAAATGTCGACGAGCGTGCCGGTATCGAGCGGATCGACATGCTGGGCATAGAGCGGCAGCCCCGCGCGCGCGAGGCGGTCGGCGATGCGCGCATGGACGATGCGCAGTCGCCGGATCGCGCTGAACAGCCCGAGCGCCCCGCCGCCCGACGCCTCGATCAGCCGGCTGTAAGCGCCGGCGAGCGCGGGCAGGTCGCCGCGCGGAATGTCGGTGACGATCAGCACCTCCGACTGGCGGGCATAGTCGAAGGGGCTCGGCACCGCGAAATGCCCGACGCCGCCGTTCATGTGCCGCGCGCCGGTGCGGATGTCGGCGTCGGTCCAGCCGGCACCGCTCCTCAGCGTCGCCGACGTCACGAGCACGCCCTGCGCGGGCCGGTAAACGACCTCGGCGACCGGGCGCGCGGGATCGAGCCAGTGGCGGTGCAGCCCGCAGTCGAACTCGCGCCCGTCGTAGCGGTCGACCGCGAGCCAGTCGACGAAATCGGGATCGGCGGGGCCGCCGACGCGGCCGAGCAGCGACAGCCAGCCGCCGAGCGTGTCGATCCGCGTGCCGAGGCTGTTCCGCGCCCCGTCGACGCGCGCGCGCGCCTGTCCATCGAGCCAGTCGGGCGGGTCCTCGACGAGCGCGTCGAGCCTTTTGCCGAGCGCCATCAGCGGGCGGAGCAGCGCCTCGATCGCGTCGCTTGCGTTCGCGGCGGCGGTGACCAGTTCGGGGTCGGGATCGGCGAGCTCGGTTTCGAGCCCGTAGCCGCTGTCGGGGCCGCGCGCGTCGATGCCGCGGGCATAGACCATGGCGCGCACCGCGACGAGCAGCCGCTCGATCGCGGCCCATGGGTCGTTTTCGGACAGCCGCGCGAGCCAGCCGTCGCCGGGCAATTCGCCCGCGGCGTGGATCGCCGCCTGGATCGCCTTGTCGCCCGCCTCGTCATAGCTCGCGACATCGGCGAGCCGCGCTGCGAGCCCGCGGCGGCGCCCACGCGACTTGCCTTCGGGGCCGAGCACCCAGCGGCGGATCTCGACCGCTTCCTGTCCGGTCAGCGCGGCGGCGAACATCGAATCGGCGGCATCCCACAGATGATGGCCTTCGTCGAAGATCAGCCGCGTTGCGGGTGCTCCCCCGTCGCGCGGGCGCGCCGCCTGCACCATCGTCAGCGCATGGTTGGCGATCACGATGTCGGCCTGCGTCGCGGCGCGCGCCGAGCGTTCGATGAAGCATTTGCGGAAATGCGGGCAGCCCGCATAGATGCACTCGCCGCGCCGGTCGGTGAGCGCGGTCGTGCCGTTGCGGCGGAACAGCGCGGGCAGCCAGCCTGGCAGGTCGCCGCCGACCATGTCGCCGTCGCGCGTATAGGCGGCCCAACGCGCAACGAGCTGCGCCAGGATCGCTGCGCGGCCCGAAAAACCGCCCTGCAACGCATCTTCGAGGTTGAGCAGGCAGAGATAATTTTCGCGCCCCTTGCGCACGACGACCTTCTCGCGGTGCGTCGCGGCGTCGGGGTAGAGCTTTTCGGTTTCGCGCGACAATTGGCGTTGCAGCGCCTTGGTGAAGGTCGAAATGCACACGGTACCCGCCGACTGGTCGATCCACTGCTTGGCGGCGCGAGATAGCCGAGCGTCTTGCCGATCCCGGTGCCCGCCTCGGCAACGAGCATCTGTGGTGCGTCCTTGCGTTCGCGGGGCGCGAAGATCGCGGCGGCGGCGCGGGCATAATCCTGTTGCCCCGCTCGCCGCTCAGCGCCGTCGCCGGTAAGGCGGTCGAGCCGCGCGGCAATATCGGCGGGGTTGATCGTCACCTGACGCGGCTGCGGGCGCGGCGGTGCCTCCTCCCATTCGGGCAGGCGCGCGAAGAGCCAGCGGTCGTCCTTGCCCGGTGGGCCAAGGCGCGGCTGGATCAGCGAGGCCCAGGGCCAGCGCTGGCGGGCGAGCGCTTGCAGGCCGTGCCACGCGCCCTCACGCTCGGGCCAGTCGGGATCGTCAAGGCCGTCCAGCATCGCCGCGGCGGCTTTCGGGAGGAAAGCTGCGATATCCTCCTCGGTCTTCGGAGGCGTCAGTCCGAGCGCGGCTGCCAGCCCGGCGGGCGTCGGCACGGCAAAGCGCGCGGGGTAGAGGAAGGCGAAGAGTTCGAGCAGGTCCAGCCCCGACAATTCGGGATAGCCGAGCCGGTCGCCGGTCAGCGTCGCGCCGAGCAGGATGTGCGGCGTGGCCGCGACCGCCGCGATCGCCTCGCCGCGCCCGACGCGCTGCACGCGCCCATCGGCGGCGGCGAGCCAGATGCCGACGTGGCTGGCGTGGATCGCGGGCAGGGGAGGCGTGCCGGGGGCCATCGGTCCTGATTAGGGACAAAAGGCGAACGCGGCAAGTTTGCTGGATACGAGCCTGCATCCCATCAGTTGGTCCTGAGTTTGCCGAAGGACTTTTGGTAGGCGGGTGTCAGCCGGAAGCTGCCGTAAAGATCCTCCCTGTGCCGCAGGCATGGGGAGGTGGCAGCGCGAAGCGCTGACGGAGGGGCTTT
>JACDQN010000111.1 GCA_015657575.1 Sphingopyxis sp. | reverse complement strand
TCTGACATTCGGGCGGACCAGTTCCGTGCCGATCATGGTCGGCGCGCAAATCTATTATAGCGAGGGGCTCGAAAGCTCGTCTCGAACATCGAGGAGACGAGCCCGACGATCATGGTCGTCGTGCCGCGCCTGTTCGAGGTGATCCGCGCGCGGATGATCAAGTCGGTCGAAAAGCAGGGCAAGCTCGCCAACTGGATGCTGAACCAGGCGCTGCGCGTCGGCGAAAAAGGATTATGAGCGCCGCATGGGCGTGCTCGACCGGCCGGTCGATGTGCTGCTCAACAAGCTGTTCCGTCCCAAGATCCAGAAGCGCTTCGGCGGCCGGATGAAGGCACTGGTTTCGGGCGGCGCGCCGCTTAATCCCGAAATCGGCGTGTTCTTCCACTCGATCGGACTGACCCTGCTCCAGGGCTATGGGCAGACCGAGGCGGGACCGGTGATCAGCTGCAACCGCCCGTCGGTGGGGCTCAAGATGGATACCGTCGGCCCGCCGCTCATGAATACCGAGGTGCGAATCGCCGACGACGGCGAAATCCTCGTCCGCGGCGAACTCGTCATGAAGGGTTATTGGCGCAACAAGGCCGAGACCGAGCGCGTGCTCGTCCCCGATCCGGCCGACCCCGAAGCCGCGCCGTGGCTTCACACGGGCGACATCGGCCATATCGACGACAAGGGCCGCATCGTCATCACCGACCGCAAGAAGGATCTGATCGTCAACGACAAGGGCGACAATGTCTCGCCGCAGCGTGTCGAGGGCATGCTGACGCTCCAGCCCGAAATCCTGCAGGCCATGGTTTACGGCGACAAGCGCCCGCACCTTGTCGGGCTGCTCGTTCCCGATCCCGAATGGATGGCTGAATGGGCCGAGGCCGAGGGGCTGCCCAAGGATCTGAAATTGCTGCGCGAGCATGAAAAGTTTCGCGCCGCGATGCGCGCTGCCGTCGACCGGGTGAACGGTCAGCTGTCGGTGATCGAGAAGGTGCGCAAGTTCGACTTCGCCGACGAAGCCTTCACGATCGAAAATGAGCAGATGACGCCGTCGATGAAGATCCGGCGTCACATTCTGAAGCAGGTTTACGAAGACAAGATCGCCGCGCTCTATCGCGGCTGATCGTGGCGGCGCGTTCGACTATGGCAGGCGGGGTTGCGACCCGAAGAGCTCGGCGCAAACCGGACCCCGCCTGCGGCTGAACCGTTGGCTCAGCCCTTGTCCCCCGCCGGTTTGCGATAGGGGACAAATTCGCCGAACACGCAGGTCGGGCCGCGGATGCCGCTCGACCGATCGACCAGGTGAAAGAAATCGCCGCTGCACGTTGACGATCCGAACTGGCGCACGACCATGATATCGCTGTCGCGGGCAAGGCCCGGGCAACTGCTTCTCAGATCATTGCGGTAAACGAGATTGCGGTTCGCACGATAAAGCAAAATGCTGTCCGACACGCGGATCGTTTCGGTCGTGCGATAGCTTGGCAGGCATTGGATCGGTTCGCCCGCCTCCTTGCCGGTCAGCTGCTTGTCGAGCGTTTCGACCTGCTTGGGCGTGAGCGCGGCCGCGCCGGCGTTGCCGCTTTCCGCGGGCGCGCAGCTTGCGAGCAACGGCACCGCCGTCGCCAGCATAGCAGCCCCCATCCGGTTCAGCCGTGCCATCGATATGCTCCTTATATCATCGCCCTGTAGCGATGCGAAATGAATGCGCGCTGAAGCCGGGCCATCAGGCCGCGTCCTTCAGCGCGCGAATGCGGCCGAGTTCGGCGGCGTTCGCCGCGCGCAGAAAAAGATTGGTCGCGCGTTCGGCGCCGATGCTGGTCGGCACCGTCGCTTCGCCCGCCGCACGCGCCGACTCGACCGCCGCCAGCCGCGCGGCGAGCGCCTCGTTGTCGGGCTCGACCGTCACCGCGAAGCGCGCGTTCGACAGCGTATATTCGTGCGCGCAATAGACGCGCGTCGCGTCGTCAAGCGTCGCAAGGCGCTGCATGTTGGCGAACATCTGGTCGGCGGTGCCCTCGAACAACCGGCCGCAGCCCATCGCGAACATCGTGTCGCCGACGAAGATCGCGGCATCGTCCGCGAAATGATAGGCGATATGCCCCGCAGTATGCGCGGGCACGTCCCAGACGTCGGCCTCCACGTCGCCGAGCCGCACGCGGTCGCCGCCCTTCACCTGCACGTCGAGCGTCGGGATGCGGGCATATTCGGCCGCGGGGCCGGTAATCGTGCACCCTGTCGCTTCCTTGATTGCTGCGTTGCCGCCGGTGTGGTCGGGGTGCCAGTGGGTGTTCCAGATGTCGGTGATCGTCCAGCCGCGCTCGGCCGCCGCGGCGAGCACGGGTTCGGCGACCGCCGGATCGACGACCATCGTCGCCCGGCTCACAGGCTCGTGGACGAGCCAGACATAATTGTCGCTGAGAACGGGGATGCGGACGATATCAAGCGCAGCCATGACTTCCTCCTCATTCTCGGCCGTTGATCCTGCTTCCTAGACGGAGCGGTTCGCGGCAAGCCTTAATTGCCGTCCCGAACCGGGATGCGTCGGGTCGCGATCGCGTCATATCCGCGCTCGTTGAACGCGATCAGGCAGAAACCGTTGCCGAATGGATCGGCGAACATCGCCTGTCTGCCATAAGGCATGTCCAATGTCTCACCTTCCTGCACCGCTCCGGCGCTAATTGCGCGCGCGACGGCCGCATCGAGATCATCGATGGTGAAGTCGGGGTGGACGGGCGTCCAGTGCCGGTTGTAGCGGCGGAAGTCGCCGCCGCTCGGCCCGATCGCCGAGCCCGCGGGTTTGCGGATCAGATAGATGGGACTGTCGCTGCCGAGCAGCTCGACGATGTCGTCGTCGAAGCGGCGCCCGACGGTGAGGCCCAGCGCCGCGGTGTAGAAACGCTCGCCGGCGGTGATGTCGGGCACGTCGATATTGATCAACAGGCCCGGCATCGCGCGGCTCCTACCAGGCGCCGGTGTTGGGCATCGATGCCCAGGGTTCCTGCGGCGGCAGATGGCCTTCCTGCAACAGCTCGATCGAAATGCCGTCGGGCGAGCGCACGAAAGCCATATGGCCGTCGCGCGGCGGGCGGTTGATCGTCACGCCTGCATCCATCAGCCGCTGGCACGTCGCATAGATATCGTCGACGCGGTAACGCGAGAATGGCCGAAATTGCAGCCCGCCGGCAATATTACCTACGGGCGCGCTGCCGTCCGCGGGCGGCCAAGTTGTAG
>JACDQN010000110.1 GCA_015657575.1 Sphingopyxis sp. | reverse complement strand
CCCCTTCATGTCGACCGCGCCGCGCCCGTAGAGCAGGTCGCCGCGAATCTCGGGGGCGAAGGCGTCGCTCGTCCAGCCGACGCCCGGCGGCACGACGTCGAGATGGCCGGCGAAACCGAAATGCCTGGGACCCCCGCCTGTGCGCACGGCGAGCAGATTTTCGACCGGGCCGTCGGGTTCGATGCCGTCGATGAAGCGCTCGACGGTAAAACCGAGCGGGACCAGCGCCGCTTCGAGCACGTCGAACACGGCGCCGGTGGCGGGCGAGATGCTCGGCGCGGCGATCAGCGCTTCGGCGAGGGCGACGGGGTCGATGACGTGGGTCATGCCGCTCCTTACCCCCTCGCGCGCCGCGAAGTCGAGGCTTTGCATCATGCGCGCGCTGTGCGAAACAAAGACAGAACAAGGAAGGGACTGCCATGCCCAAGCTCGATCTCGAAACGATCCCGCAGACGAACACCACCGGCTATCCCGCGCCCTATGACGCGCCGGTCCAGGGGCGCTGGTATCGCCGGCTCGCGCCGCTGGCGGGGATCAGCGATTTTGCCGCGAGCCATGTCGTGCTGAAACCCGGCGCCTGGTCGTCGCAGCGCCACTGGCACGACGGCGAGGACGAGATGCTGGTGATGATCGCGGGTGAGGCCGTGCTGGTCGAGGATGACGGGCGCTGGGCGATGCGCGCGGGCGATATCGCGGTGTGGCCGAAGGGCAGCACCAACGGCCATCATCTGGTCAATGAATCGGACGCCGACTGCGTGTTCGTCGCGCTGGGCGGAGGGAAGCAATATGACACCGGCGGGGGATATTCGGACATCGACATGCTCTTCACGCCGGAGGGCTATTTTCACAAGGACGGCACACCCTATCCGACGAAGCGGATTCCGTGATGGGGGTATGGGGGGGGGCGGGTGGATTCCAGACCTCTAAATCTCGTCATCCTGAAACAAGTTCAGGATGACGATGCTATAAATGTCGTGTTTCCCCCGAAATCCGTCAGAACTGGTAAGCCACGCCGCCGCCCGCGAGCCATTGGTCGCGACTACCGGCGATGTCGACGATCGGCGAGTCGCCGAAGCGGCTGGTCATGCGGCCATATTGCGCCCCGCCGATGAGGACGAAGCCCTTGCGCAGGTCGCCCGACAGCGCATAGGCGCCCGCGAGCCCCAACGTATATTTGCCGATCGTCGCCTTGCGGCTGGCGCCGGTATAGACGGGCAGGCCGCTCGCGGCGCTGCCGAGCGGGTCGACATCGAAATAATAGCGGCCGAAGCCCTTGCCATAGATGTTGGTCGATGCCGACACGCCGATATAGGCGCGTTTCGACAGCGGCGTGCCATAGTCGATCGTCGGCGACACGACCCAGCTGCCGTGCTTGCCGCTGATGTCCTTCAGCCCGACGACGCGGAAGCCGATCTGGTCATATTCGCTGGTGATGATGCCCGACTGGGTGATGCCCGCCGAAATGCCGAGTTCGACCGCCATCTTGCGGTCGCCGAGCGCCTCGACCTGCGGATCCTTGATCCGGCCGGTGCGGTCGCTGCGCAAGTTGATGATCGGGCCGAACTTGATGTCGGTTTTCTGCCCGCGCTGCTGGCGGATCAGGTCGACCTGGAAATTGGTGCCGCGGGTCGAGAAGCTGTACCCTTTGTAGCGGCCGCGGAAATAAAAGGCGGGCAGGATGTTGCGATCGTCCGAACCATTGTAGCTCGGCACGGTGATCACCCCCGCGGCGATCGCGAAATAATCGCGCGCATAGCTGCGGTTTTCTTCGTCGTCCTGCGGGCGCGCGGCCGGGAGCAGGATATTCTCGTCGATCTCGCCCGTGTCCTGCGCGAAACGCGCGGTCTCGTCGCGCGATGGCGCGAGCAGCGCGTCGGCCGGCGCCTCGATCTCATAGTGGAGCGGGGCGCCCTCCTCGGCCGCGGCGGGCGCTGCGGCCAGACCGGCCGCCGCGAAAAGGGCGAGAAAGGGAATCGAACGCTTCGGCTGGGAAAGGCGAAAGAGCAACGTAAAATCAGGCATGTGCATCCTATACTCTTGCCCCTGTGCGCGCGGGTGTAGGTGATTGTGGTGCGAATGCAAAGGCTTCGTCTTGCGGTGCGTCGCTTTTGCTTTCATCGTGGTTTTCATGCACCGGCCTTTGCTCGTTCATACCAAAAGCAGCCGCAGCCGCTTTGGTTCCCGCGCGATCTTCATCGTCCCGGCGGCAACTCCTGCGCGCGCGACGCTGTCGCGCCGATGAATCTGTTCGGGCCGAAGCGGCCGCTCGGCGCCGAGGAATGGGAATGGCAGCTTGCAGCCTTTCGCTGGCTGCTCGACGAGTTCGGCGGGCTGGAGGCGCATCGCACGGGGATTTTGGCAACCCCGGACGGCGATTGTTTCCCCGACGCCGTGCTGACGGGCGATGCGCGCGCCGAAGAATTGCTGGGGCAGATCATGGGCATCGCCGGGATCGGCGACTGGCCGGTGCGGCTGGTGATGGACGATGGCGAGCCGAATTTCCGCCCGGTGTCGCAGATGCACGCGGTGGTGCCCGAGACGGGCAAGGCGATGGGGACGTTTCAGGGCGTCGACGACGGCCAGGGCGGCTGGATGGCCGAGATCGTCGCCAGCCGGCAATTGCTGGGTGACGAAGCGGCGCTGGTGGCGACGCTCGCGCACGAGGTTGCGCATTATTTCCTCTGCGGCACCGATCGGCCCATGCCGGGCGGCGAGGATTGCCATGAATTGCTCACCGACCTCACCGCCGTCGCGCTCGGGTTCGGCATCTTCCTCGGCAACAATGCGCGTTATGCGCGGCATCGGTTCGACGATACCGGCGGTGGTCAGTGGTTCATGTCGGGCGCGCAGGGCTATCTGTCCGAACGCGCGCTGATGTGTGCGCTGGCGATCAGCGAGACGCTGGCCGGGCGCGACCCGACGGCGGCGGCGCCCTGGCTTAAGCGGCATCTGGCGCAGGATCTGCACGATGCCGCGCGCTATATCGCGAAGCGCGACCTGCCGGGTGACGTCATGGCGGTCGACCTTTCCGATTATGGCGTCCCGCCGCGCGGAGATGCCGCATGACGCGCGCCGGGCGCTTTGCGGGATATGGCCTGATGGCGGCGGCGGCGCTGCTCGCGGTTGCGGCGCGGCGGGGACTGATCGACAGCATCGGCCCGTTTCCGGTCGCTGCGGTCGCGCTGCTGATCGGGATGATCGGGGTGATGCTGGTGTTCACCGACCTGATGGTTCGCGGGCTTTACGCGCAGGTCGATGCGGCGAAGGGCAAGCAGGCGGCCGACGAAGACGGACAGGAAAAGGGAGAATGACATGCGGAATGCAGGGCTTTTGGGGGCGGTGCTCCTGTCCTGCCTGGCGGTGCCGGCGATGGGCGAGGAAGAGGCGGGCGATCTCGACGCATCGTTCCTCGAGAGGGCGTCGGGCGCCTGCAACGACGACGATTTCCCCGCGCTGCTGTGGCCGTTTGCGAACAGCGCCGCCGTGCGGGACAATCACAGCGCCCACATGATCGTGACCAGCGACGCACCGGGGGCGAGGCCCGTTCCGCTCGACGCCTATCTGGCTAAGGATGACTTCCCGATCGTGATGATCGATTTCTCCTATGTCACCACCGAATCCTTCCGGCGGTTCGAGGCGGCGGGCGGCGACCGCGCGTTGCTCATACCCGTCGATGTGCAGATCAACACCGCGCAGGACGAACGCAAGCGCGTCGATTGGGCCCCCGGCCGCTTCGAGCCCGGCGAAGGCGACGGTCCGGGGACGCTGATCGAAAAGACCGGGCCGGGCGGCTACCTGTTGTTTTCGCCCACGAGCGACTGCTGGCAATTGACCGCCGATATACGCGAGGTGCCGCCATCGCGCTGACGCGCGGTTCGCCCCTTTTCGTTCGACAGTTTCGGCGGTTACCAGTATGACGGCGCGATGACCGATGTTCCGCATACGCCGCTGCTCGACACGGTGGATGTCCCCTCCGACCTCCGCAAGCTGAAACCCGAAGATCTCCGCCAGTTCGCCGACGAACTGCGCGCCGAGATGATCTCGGCCGTCGGCACTACCGGCGGGCACCTGGGGTCGGGACTCGGCGTCGTCGAGCTGACGGTCGCGCTCCATTATGTGTTCGACACGCCGCGCGACAAGATCGTTTGGGACGTCGGCCACCAATGCTATCCGCACAAGATCATCACCGGGCGCCGCGACCGCATCCGCACGCTACGCACCGGCGGCGGGCTGTCGGGCTTCACCAAGCGCAGCGAGAGCGAATATGATCCGTTCGGCGCGGCGCACAGCTCGACCTCGATCAGCGCCGCGCTCGGTTTCGCGATCGCCAACAAGCTCAAGCAAGAACCCGGCCGCGCGATCGCGGTGATCGGCGACGGGTCGATGTCGGCGGGCATGGCCTATGAGGCGATGAACAATGCGCAGCAGGCGGGCAACCGGCTGAT
>JACDQN010000109.1 GCA_015657575.1 Sphingopyxis sp. | reverse complement strand
TGATCAAGGATGTGCCGGGGGCACATCCGACCTGATGCTGGGTGGGCGGCGACGGTGCGATGGCCCACCCCGCTGCGACTAGGGCGCAAGCGCCCAAGTCTCGCTGCCCCTCCCGCACGCGGGAGGGGAAATCAGTTCAATCCTTCAATGTCCAAAACCGGACGAAACCCGACCAACCGACGCCCCACCCCGACACATCACCGAAACCCCGCCCCGCCCCATGCGTTGCTCCCGGCAGAAGGAGCAAAGATCATGACCCTCCCCGCCGATACCCTCGTCCTGGTTGCCGACGGCCGCAAGGCGCTGTTCCTGCGCAACCACGGTGACCAGCGCCAGATCGACCTGCGCACCACCTCGCATTGGGAACGCGAGGACCGCAAGGACAGCGACATCAAGACCGACGCCTCCGGCCAATCGCCCGCCCCGGCCGGAACCGGCCTGCCCGGCGGCACCATGGGCGAGCCCGATTTCCACCAGCAGGAGGAAGACCGCTTCGCGCGCGAGCTCGCCGACAAGATCAACGCGATGGCGCTCGCGGGCAAGTTCGACGCGCTCGTCGTCATCGCGCCCGCCCGCACGATGGGCGAACTCCGCCCGCTCTGGCACAAGGAAACGTCGGCCCGCCTGATCGGCGAGCATGTGAAGGAGATGACCGACCGGCCGATCTCCGACATCGAGGCGCTGCTCGTAGGCGAGGCCGCGCCGCCCTCCTAGGGTCAGGACCCTAGGCCGCGACGCCGGTGCCTTCCTTGCCAAGCGTGCTGACGGCGCCCCATGCGATCAGCGCCTGCCCGGCGAAATAAAGCGGCCAGACGAGCCACATCGTCACATCTTTCGACAGCGCTCCGCCTTCGCCCGCAAAGATGAATAGGTCGCTCGCGAGGAACAGCATCGCGCCGATCCCAGTGCGATAGCGCGGAAAGCGGCTCGTCCACGCGGCGGCCGCCATCGCGGCGACGAACAGTGAATAAATGGCGGCGTGCCACCAGCCCGCCGCGGGACTCAGCATGCCCCACACGATCGCCAGCGTCGCGGGCATCGTCAGCCAGCCGAGCAGCCGCTGCGACGCCGTCATCTGCGCGCGCCGGTTGTTAAGATAAAGTGTGATCGCGATGATATGCCCAATGAAGAACGCCACCGCGCCGGTTTCGAGCCCCTTCGCATCGAGCAGATAGTCGCCGAGCGCCCCGAAACCGAGCGCCGCAGCGATCAGCCAGCCATCCTTCTCGCGCGCGTTCGCGGCCGCCCAGATCGCCAGCAAGCCGACGCCGCTCGTCTTCCACGCCCAGATCGCGGGACCGTCGAGCCGCTGGAACACTGCGATCATGAAACTGATTCCGCCAAGCAACGCGAGCCACCACAGCCACCGCGCCCGATCCCGGCTTCTCTCGCCCATGCTCCGCCCCTTTGCATCTTGTTCTCAACCGGCCTAGTGCGCGGCGGATCAAGGACAAGTCAACGGATAGCGTAAATGGCTCACGACATTCATATCATCGGCGGCGGTCTTGCCGGTTCGGAAGCCGCCTGGCAGCTCGCCGAGGCTGGCTATCGCGTGCGCCTGTCCGAAATGCGCGGCGCCAATTTGCCTGGGGGGGGCGACATGACCCCGGCGCATCAGGGCGACACGCTCGCGGAGATGGTGTGCTCGAACAGCTTCCGCAGCGACGATGGCGACAGCAACGCGGTCGGCCTGCTCCACCGCGAGATGCGCTCGCTCGGCTCGATCATCATGCGCGAGGCCGACGCGACCAAGGTCCCCGCAGGCTCGGCGCTGGCGGTCGACCGCGATCTCTTCTCGGGCGGCGTCACCAGCGCCCTCGCGAACCATCCCAACATCACCATCGTCCGCGAACGCATCGACACGCTGCCGAGCGAAGGCCTCACCATCGTCGCCACAGGCCCGCTCACCGCCGCCTCGCTCGCCGAGAGCATCGGCGCCGCGACGGGCAAGGATGCGCTCGCCTTCTTCGACGCCATCGCGCCCATCGTCTACCGCGACAGCATCGACATGGACGTCGCCTGGATGGCGAGCCGCTGGGACAAGGTCGGGCCGATCGGCGACGGCAAGGATTATATCAACTGCCCGATGGACAAGGACCAGTACCACGCCTTCGTGCAGGGGCTGATCGACGGCGACAAGACCGATTTCAAGGATTGGGAAAAGGACACCCCTTATTTTGAGGGCTGCATGCCGATCGAGGTGATGGCCGAACGCGGTGTCGAAACCCTGCGCTTTGGCCCGATGAAGGGCGTCGGCCTCGACAATCCGCGCACCGGACGCTGGCCCTATGCCGTCGTCCAGCTGCGTCAGGACAATGCCCTGGGAACCCTGTGGAACATGGCGGCTTCCAGACCAAGCTGAAGCACGCCGCACAGGTCGAGCTGTTCCGCACCATCCCGGGCCTCGAAAAGGCCGAATTCGCCCGCCTCGGCGGCCTCCACCGCAACAGCTTCATCCGCTCGCCCGAATTGCTCGACGGCCAGCTCCGCCTCAAATCGGCGCCGCACATCCGCTTCGCGGGCCAGATCACCGGCTGCGAAGGCTATGTCGAAAGCGCCGCGATCGGCCTCGTCGCCGCGCGCTTCGCCATCGCCGAGCTCGGCGGCCGCTCGCTACCGCCGCCGCCGCCCGAAACCGCTCTCGGCGCCCTGCTCGGCCACATCACCGGCGGCGCCGACGCGTCGAGCTATCAACCCATGAACGTCAATTTCGGCCTCTTCCCCCCCGCTCGCCGAGGATGTCCGCAAGAAGGACCGCAAGCTCGGTTACACGCAGCGCGCGGGAACGAAGCTGGCCGAATGGATGAAGATCGCGGAAGGCGTCGCGGCCTAAATATCCTCCCTGTGGCGAAGCCATGGGGAGGGGGACCGCTCGCGAAGCGAGT
>JACDQN010000108.1 GCA_015657575.1 Sphingopyxis sp. | reverse complement strand
TCCTCGTCACCGAGGACGAGTTCGGTCAGATACTGATGCGCGTCGTGCGTTCCCGCCGGCCCTTTCACCGGCTTGTCCGACGGCAGCAGCCACCACATCAAGGCAAGCCCGATCATGCCCGACGCCGCGGTGACGACGCCGATGGGGGTGATCTCGAAAATGCCGAAGCGCTCCATCCCGGCCTCGCGCACGATGCCGTCGACGACGAGGTTCGTCGAGGTACCGATCAGCGTCAACGTGCCGCCGAGCACCGCCGCGATCGACAGCGGCATCAGCAACTTCTTCGCGCTGACCCCGGTCACCTCGGCAAGCTTCATCATGATCGGCAAAAGCACCACGACGACGGGCGTGTTGTTAAGGAAGGCCGACGCAAAAACGGCGCCCAGCAGCACCTCGACGATCGCGAGGCGCGGATGTTTCTCGGCGCGCGCCATGATCGCGTCGGCGACACGCTGGATGACGCCGGTGCGGATCAGCGCCCCCGACAGCACGAACATCGCCCCGATGACGATCGGCGCCGAGTTGGAGAAGACCGAGTAAAGTCCGTCGGCATCGAGAATGCCGAGCGCGAGATAGGTGCAGGCGCCGAGGATCGCGATCACCGTCGCGGGCAGCCGCTCCAGCAGGAAGCCGACGAACATCGCGGCCAATATGACCAGCGACAGAAACGCCTGATATTGTTCGATAACCCCCCGGAGCGCCTCGATCATTTCATCCGTTTTGCGCCCTGTGCAGCAATTTGTGATCGGCGAGGACGAGCGCCATCATCGCCTCGACCACCGGCGCGCCGCGGATGCCGACGCAGGGATCGTGGCGGCCCTTGGTCACGATATCGGTGGCCTCGCCCACCTTGTTGACGGTGGGTACCGGGGTCAGGATCGAGCTGGTCGGGCTTGAACGCGACGCGCACCACGGACCGGCTGGCCGGTCGAAATGCCGCCAGCGATGCCGCCGGCATTGTTCGACAGGAAATCGGGACGGTTGCTGCCATCGCTGGCGGGGCGCATCGGGTCGGCATTCTCCTCGCCGCGCAGCCGCGCTGCGTGGAAGCCTGCACCGATTTCGACGCCTTTCACCGCATTGATGCCCATCATCGCAGCGGCGAGGTCGCTGTCGAGCTTGGCATAGATCGGCGCGCCCCAGCCCGCGGGAACGCCGCTCGCCGCGCATTCGATCACCGCGCCGAGCGAACTGCCCGCCTTGCGCGCCGCGTCCATCAACCCCTCCCAGCGCTGCGCCGCGGCGGTGTCGGGGCAGAAGAAGGGATTGCGATCAATTTCTTCGAGGTCGAAGTTCGCGGGGTCGATCGCGTCGCCGCCGATCTCGGCGACCCAGGCATGGATCTGCACCTCGGGGATTACGAGCCGCGCCACGCCCCCCGCCGCAACGCGCGCCGCGGTCTCACGCGCGCTCGACCGGCCGCCGCCGCGATAGTCGCGAATGCCGTATTTGGCGTCATAGGCGTAATCGGCGTGACCGGGACGATAGGCCCGCGCGATCTCGCCATAATCCTTCGAGCGCTGGTCGACATTCTCGATCATCAGGCTGATCGGCG
>JACDQN010000107.1 GCA_015657575.1 Sphingopyxis sp. | reverse complement strand
TCGCTGATCGTCTGCTTGCCGGCATTGATCAGGTCGGCGTCTTCTTCACCCTCGAACGGGAAGGGCCCGATGCCGAGCATGCCGTTCTCCGACTGCAGCGTGACCGTCATCCCCGCCGGGATATGGTTCGCGACCAGGGTCGGGATGCCGATCCCCAGATTGACGTAATAGCCGTCCTGCAGTTCCTTCGCGGCGCGCGCCGCCATGTCATCACGCGTCCAGCCTTTGGTTTCTTGGGCCATTATTTCGGCTCCCATTGCTTGTCGGAGGGGAAGGCATCGTCCCAGCCCAGTTTTTCCCAGGGGCCATAGACGGGGTTGGGGAACAGGAACCAGCCCTTGTCCCAGAGTGCGGTGGCGCCGGCGCTCGTCGCGAGCGCCATGCGCTGCGCGGCGGGCAGGTCGCGGACGTTGAACTGCTGGCTGAAGTCGCCGAGCTGGTCGCCGCCGAGGATGATGACGCAGTAGCGCGAAGCGATCGTGGCGCGGCGTCCGTCCTTGCTCGACCCGCCGGCATCGTCGCCCATCAGGAACAGCGTTTCACCATGCTTGAACTCGCCGAGCCCCGCGGCGCGCAGCGTGTCCTCGCTGCCCTTGGCATTGGCGGTGCTGCGGTTGGTGTTGGCGATGACGGTGATCCCCGCAGTGCGGAGCTTGTTCACCATTTCGACGCTGCCCGGCATGGCTACCGCCTTGCCCGCGCCGGTCTTTTCCCACTGGTCCCAGATTTTCGGGTCGAACGCCGTACCCTTCTCGGCGAAATAGCGCATCGGGCCGAGGTTCCAGATCAGCGTCTCGTCGGCATCGAACACTGCGGCGAAAGGCTTGTCGCCGCACGGTTCGAACGAAGGTGCGTCCACGCCCGCGCCGGGCGCCAGCACGACGCTGTCCTTCGGCCGCTGCTTGATGCGCCACAGACCATAGTCGGCGATCCGCGCATTGGTGGCACGCACTGCAACGGCCGCCTCGGGCGACCCGTAAAGATATTGCAGCGCGACCGGCGGCTTGGCGGCTTCGGCCGGAGGGACGGCGGGCGGAGCAGGGGCCGTCGCAACCTCTGGCGGCGCACTGGCGCAACCCATGAGGAACAACGCGGTCGCCAGGGTCAAAGCGGAGCGGCCGGGCATCAGTGCGTCCCCTCGGGGCCCAGCGGACGCGGCGTGTCGGTCGGATTCGCGAGTTCGGCGGTTACGCCTTCCATAATCCGCTCATAGGCATGGGCTTGATCGACGTTGACGGCGTGGGCGTAAGCTTTCGCGCCGTGCCGGATCGCGTCGACGATCGCGAGGCCGAACAACATCGGATCGGCGCCCAGCCCGGCCGAATCGATCACGCACAGCACATTGCCGTTCGACTGTTTCCACATGCGCAGGAATTCCTGCCCGCCCGCCAGCGCCGGGATGCCGCTGACGTCAATCGAGCCCTTATGGCCGATACCTTTGTGCCCGAAGCTCACGCTACCTCGCGCGGGCGCGTGGTGCGGAACTCGATCTTCTTGTCGTAGGGCGCGCCGACGATCATGCGCTTCACATAGATGCCGGGCAGATGGATGGCGTCGGGATCGAGGCTGCCGGTCGGCACGATTTCCTCGACCTCGGCGACGCAGATCTTCGCTGCGGTCGCCATCGGCTGGTTGAAGTTGCGTGCGGTCTTGCGGAAAATGAGGTTGCCGCTCTCGTCGGCCTTCCACCCCTTGATGATCGCAAGGTCCGCAAAGATGCCGCGTTCGAGGATATAGTCCTGTCCGTCGAAATTCTTCACTTCCTTGCCCTCGGCAACCAGCGTGCCGACGCCGGTCTTGGTGTAGAAGCCAGGAATGCCGGCGCCGCCGGCGCGGCAGCGCTCGGCGAGCGTCCCCTGCGGGCAGAATTCGACTTCGAGCTCGCCCGCCAGATATTGCCGCTCGAATTCCTTGTTCTCGCCGACGTAGGACGAGATCATCTTCTTCACTTGCCGGGTGCGGAGCAGCTTGCCGAGCCCTTCGCCGTCGATCCCGGCATTGTTGCTCGCGATCGTCAGATCCTTGGTGCCCGCGTCGCGGATCGCGTCGATCAACCGTTCGGGGATGCCGCACAGGCCGAAGCCGCCCGCGCAAATCTGCATGCCGTCGAAGAGGAGGCCGTCGAGCGCGGCCGCTGCGTCGGGGTAGATTTTCTTCATGGGGTCATCCTTGGGGCAAGACGTCGAGCCGAGATCGTGAGGTGCGATACGAAGCGGCATGGCGACCGTCAACATCGGGCGGCACCGCGCATACGATCGACCATGCCGCTTGCAGTCGCGGCGCCGCGATTATTTTGTGCGACGGCGAAGGACGATTTATGCAATTGGCTCCCAATGGATCGATCATCGACGGTGTCGTGCGGCAGATCCTGACCGAAAAGTCGGGTTTCGGGCGGGAACTGGTGGTCGATGTCAAGGATACGCGCGCGGCGCGCGGCAAGAAGGACTTTCTGAACGCCGCCGAAGGCGACCGCGTCACGCTGTTTCTGGCGGCGCCGCTGACCGTCGAGATCGGCCAGCGCTATCGCATCCTGGCGTCGGTGCTGGGCGGGCCGAACGGCCAGCGAACGGTGATCGAATCGCTTTCGAAGAAGGCCGGGTAGAAGTCTGAGGACCCTTAGGCTTTCAATGTCGCCGAGATCGTCCGTTTCGGACCAGTCGCTATTCGCGTAATGCTGATCCCGCTCGGATTTCCCGAGTTCAGGATCGTGTTGGGCTGGACGAGGCTCGATGAATCGACCTTCGTCACCTGCTGGCGCCCCGGAAAGAGATCGGATGTATCGCCGCTGTTGGTGTTGAATTCGAGATCGCGGCGCCCGTCCGCCTGAACAAGCGCGACCATATAGCTCAGCGGATTGGCGTTGCTCGTCTGCGATTTGTCGATGTGCCAGACGGCTAGCCCGCTGCCCGGCAGAGCCGAATCGCGCCCCGTTTTCTGGCGGTTCTCGATAAGAAAATATTCGTGTTTCGGCCCGTTCGCGGGATCGAGTTGGAAGCAATGTTCGGCACCCGATTCGAGCGTCGCTAGCGTGACGTTCTTCAGACCATTGATCTTGCCGGGCTTGATCCATCCCAGTTCGGAAAGGCACCAGGCCGACAATCGCGTCGGGCTGTCGCCGCCGCCGCCCCACGAGCCACCCCCCATCAGGCACCAATTGCCGACCCCGCGGCTGCGATAGCTGGTGTCGTAAAGATCGGGCAGGCCCAGGAAATGCCCGAATTCATGCGCGAAAACGCCCAGCTTTCCATCTTCGGGAGCGGTAAAATAGGCATAGGCCTTGAGGCCGCTGTTCATATAGGCTTGGGGCAGGACCCATTTGTGCGACCAGATTTTGCCGCCGCGAGTCTGCGCGTCCGAATCCGCCTCCGCGCCCATGCCGGCGTGAACCAGGAACAGTCCATCGACATAGCCGTCGCCGTTCAGGTCGAATCCCTGGAAGCTGCCGGTGGCGGTATAGATGTCCAGCATGTCGTGGAGCAGGCCGGGCGTATTGTTGGGAAATGTGTGCCCGGTGCCGCTGGTTCCATTGGTGTAATAGCTATAGGGATGCGGAGCGCGCAGCCAGGGCGTCACCACCCCCTCGATGTCGAGCTTGCCGTAGGACATGTCGCGATAGAAGCTGCGCATCGAATTCGGATTTGCCGGATCGAACAGCAGAGTCTCGAAATGATGGGGCGGCGTGGCCGCCGGATTGTCGTCGAAGTCGACGAGGATGACCAGACAGCGCAACGTCCCGCGGGCGCGCGTCAAGGACAATTGGGTCGAGGGGGACGGCGCGCGAGCGGGCCGCTCACCCCTCTGCGCCAGGTCGGCCGGTTCGTATATGATCCCGTCGTTCATCGACAGGCGCTCGACGCCCGTAATCGGAAGAAGTCCGGCATCGCGCGCCAGCAGCGCGTCGGCGATGGTCAGAACCCTGTTCTTGCGAATCCGCGTCTTGATGTCGCTGATGACCTCGGGCGATGCCATGCATCGCGTGGGCCGATCTATTCCAGGAAATCCTCTATCCTCGGTGTCGGTTTCCGCGCACATGGCAATGTCCCCCAAGCATATCCTGTCCCGAAATATCCGCCTTCTTTCGAATCGACAGGATAGCGCGAATAATGTGCCATGCTTTGTGGGCGCGAGAAATGGTCGGGCGATGCTGATCGCCGGTTATTGTATCCATTCTGGTCTATGTTACGCGAGGGATATTTCCAGAATTCCGCCCAGTTCTTTTAGCGCCTGTTCGCCGCTGGTCACCTTGATCGCATGCATGCCGAGCTGGCTTGCCGGTTTGCAGTTGATGCCGAGGTCGTCGAGATAGATGCACGCGCCGGGTTCGACGCCAAGCTTTTCGCACATCATCAGATAAATCCGCGGGTCGGGCTTGCGCACGCCGACCTTGCTCGATTCGATCACATGATCGAAGCGCGCCATGATCGCCGCAACCTCGTCCGCGAGTTCTGCGCTGCGCGCCATGCCGGCGCCCTTGCCGCTGGGCACGTTGTTGGTGATGCACGCGATGGTGAAGCCTTCGGCCTTTAGCCTGTCGAGCGCCGCCACCATCGCGGGGCGGACGGCGCCGGCGAGCACCGCAAGCACCGCCTCGCCTTCCAGATCGTGGCCCAGGCCCCGCGCCTCTTCGGCGAAGAGCCTGTCGAACGTCGCCGCGTCGATCTCGGCGCGTTCGAATTTTGCCCAGGCATTGCCGTCGGGATCGGCGGCGTTGACGCGGCGTACAAAGTCGCGTGGCAACCCGCGTTCCTCTTCCAGCCGGTTGAACGCTTCGAAGGGCGAGGCGGTGATGACGCCGCCGAAATCGAAAATCACGGTCGTATAAGCCATGCGGGAAAGATAAGATCCTATTTCGTTGCGGGAGCCGCGACGCGATTGCCCGACCAGCTCGCATCGTCGATCGTCAGGTCGAGCCGGTCGGGCGAGCGTACCGTGTCGAGCAGGAAGACATAGGGCCCGCTCGCCGCGAGAATCGCGTCCATCGCCTTTTCGAGCGGGATGGTGACGGTCGGGATGCGCGCGTGGCTTGCCTTGATCTCGACCTTGTTCGGCCCGACGCGCGTCACGGTGACCGTCACGCCATTTTTCGACGAGCCGCGTGCGTCGGAGATGATGTCGCCCTTGTAGGTGCCGGCGACGCGATCGGCGAGGTCGGTTTTGCGCGCGGGCGCGGCCTTGGGCGTTTCGGCGCGTGTCGCTCCCGCCGGAAGCAGGAGCGCGAGCGAGGTGGCGAAAACCAGGGTACGAAGCATGGCTGGTCCTTTCGTGCGGCGGGGACAGGAACTGCTCATGCGACCCTCATGGGACGACCACGATCCCCTTTTTGGGGTCGGCCTGTCCCGAGAGCATCTCCCGATAGGCAGCGAGCGCCGCGTCGCCGCCGCTGCGCTTATCGACCGAAGTCAGCCGCGGCGCAACGTCCATGAATGCGATCCAGGCTTCGGCGATCTTGCGCCCGAACGCCGCGCCGCCCCAGTCGGCGATGCGCTTCTGGCTGCGACCGGGCGCGAAAAAGCCCTGCCGCTCGGGCCCGGGGAGTGCGGCCTGCCCGCCGTCCGAATCCCAGTGCGACTTGCCGACGATGATCGACGCCTTGAGATTATTGCCGAAATGGCTGTGCACCGCGCGCGTCACCGCGCCATTGCCGGCCATGTCGACGAAAGCCGACGGCGCCCCGGGATTGAGCGTCAAGATATCGTCATAGGCGATGACGCGGTCATAGATGCGCTGCGCGTCGAGATCGGCGACATTCGCCCTGCTGGTCAAACCGATCGTTTCCGGCCGCTGGCCTGCGCGCTGCGCGAGCGCAAAGCCCAGCCCGATCGCGGTCTTGCTCGACGCGCTCGCGATCAGGATCTGATGCGCGCCATAGTCGCCCTCATCCTCGAACTGGTCGGCGATCAGCCAGCCGGTCAGGAACAGCGGACGGAAGACCGGCCAATAGTCATGGTCGGCGGCGCGATAATCGGGAAGTGCGCCGACGCGCTGATAATGGTTGTAGATCGGCGGCAGCGTGGTGCGGCGCGGCGTCACGTCGGTGAAGCCGCCCGGCCCGACGTTGGCGGTCGTCAGCACAGCCTGGCTCGCCATCGGATAATAGCCGTAGAAGCTGTCGCCGACCGCGATCCCCTCGGCGGCGCTCTCGGTCACCGTCGCGAATCCCCACACCGGCAGCCGGCCGGGCGCGTCGCGTTCGGCGAAGAAGTCCCAATAGCCCTGATCGTTGCCGAACAGCCCGGCGGGCTTGCCGAACACCGCATAGGTGATGTTGTTGGCGGTCATCGCATAGCTGTCGATGCGGACGCGGACCTGTCCCGGCACCAGCGGCGGGGCGGGATCGCTCACCAATTCAGCGCGCGCAATATCGTCGCGATCGATGTCGATCGCCCATCCGGTTTCACTCATCTGCGGACCCCTCCGGCTGCTTGCCCGCACGCGCGGGCCCTGCGATAGTCATACAGATGGCGAAGCCCCTGACAATCGCGGTCAAACGCATCCACGAACCGGCTGGTCCCGCCGACGGCGCGCGCTTCCTCGTCGACCGGCTGTGGCCGCGCGGCGTGTCGAAGGAAAAGGCGGCGCTTGCGGCGTGGCTGAAGCCGCTGTCGCCAAGCGATGGGTTGCGCAAGCGTTTCCACGGCGAAACCGCCGATTCGGACGAAGCGTGGAACGCGTTCCGGCTCGACTATTTCGCCGAACTCGACGCGGACGGCGAGGAGGTGAGGGCCGCGCTGTTCGTGCTCGACGCGGCTGCCGAGGCGGGGCCGGTGACTCTGCTCTATGCTGCCAAAAGCCCCGAGCGGAACAATGCCCTCGCCCTGCGTGAATGGCTGGAGCGGCGCTGAGTTCTCGGCACGAACGGATTTTCGTGAAGGCGTTTTAACCCACCGCCCCGAACAGCGACCCGATCGCGATCGTCGCGGCCATCGCCATCGCGCCCCAGAAGGTCACGCGCGCGACGGGCCGCAGCATCGGCGCATTGCCGACCCACGCACCGAGCGCGCCGAGCAGCGCAAGGAAGATCAGCGACGCCGCCGACACCGTCCACGGCAGCGACGCGCCGCTATCGACGAGCACGGTTGCGAGCGGTAGCGCGGCGCCCACGGTGAAACTCGCTGCCGACGCGGCGGCGGCCTGGATCGGTCGCGCTGCTGCCGCCTCGGTCAGCCCCAGCTCGTCGCGCAGATGCGTGTCGAGCGCATCGTGCGCGGTCAGCTGCACCGCGACCTGCTCGGCGAGCGCGCGGTCGAGCCCGCGCTGCTGATAGATTTGCGTGAGCTCCTCGAGCTCGAATTCGGGGTCGGCCGCCAGGTGGCGCTTCTCCAGCTCGACGTCCGACCGCTCGGCGTCGCGCTGCGAGCTCACCGACACATATTCGCCCGCCGCCATCGACATCGCGCCGGCGACAAGCCCCGCGGTGCCGGTGCGATGTCGATGGCGGCGGGCGAATATGTGTCGGTGAGCTCGCAGCGCGACGCCGAGCGGTCGGACGTCGAGCTGGAGAAGCGCCACCTGGCGG
>JACDQN010000106.1 GCA_015657575.1 Sphingopyxis sp. | reverse complement strand
TGCCGCGCCGCGGCGAGCGCACGGCGCCGACGATCTCGGCGGCGTGGAGCATCTCGAGCGGGATCCTGGCATTGGGAGCGACGGCAAAGGAGCAGCTTCCGGTCGCTTCGCCAGGCAAGTGCCGCGGCACCGTGAAGCCGTCGCCGATTCCGCTCTCGCGGGCGACCTTCAGCAACTGCCGGTCACCGCGAGAAAGCGGGATGTAGTGATCGACATTGCGCCATTGAAAACCCGTCATGGATTTTTCGCCGGCGCGCCGGATCGGGTCGGTGCCGCTGAGATCGAAGCCGACATAGACATTCGCCCAGGCGTCGGGATAATTATGCACGAGCATCGATGCACCCTCGCCGCCGCCGCCGCGGCGATCGAAGGCGAGCGCGAAAAGATCAAATCCCATGCGGTCGGCGGCGTTCGACAGGGCGGCAAAGAGCCGTTCTTCCTTGTCGGCGCCTGATATGTCGTGTGCGAGTTCCTCCGTCAGATTAAAATGCTTCACGTCGATTCATCGGCCGCCGACGCGTTCCCGACCCGTCCGCCCGCGATCCGCTCCATGGCTCATCGCTCCCGTTTCCTCTCCGGGAGACAATGAAGTTGGACAAGCTGCGCGATGGTCCTCGCACTGCGGCGGGCGGGTGATACCTCAGCCTCTATACGCAATGCCGATCGCCTCTTCGGTGTAACGACAGGAAATCACCTGATAAAGCGGCTTGGTGCACCAATCGGACCCAGATTGACACCTAATGCCTTAATACGCCGACCGCGGCGGAGCCGGCGTCACGCACCGGCGGCATCTGGAGTCGAAGTGGCGATCGAAACGTCATGGGCAAGCAGTCGTTCGCAGCTCGGCGCGACAAGGCCCCAGACCGCGTCGATCACGGCGGAGAATGTCACGCCTTCAAGCTCAAGGCTCGCGGCATAGGCATCCCATTGCCGCCGCTTGTCGCCGTCTTCGAACATGGCAGCCGAGAGCCCCGGCGGACGGTCAGCCGGGATCGGCGTGCCGCGTCGATCGAATGTCGCCGCAAGTGCTGCGTCGAGCGCTTGAGCATTGATGTCGCAGGCCTGCGGAATCGCCCAGAGGTCGTAGAAATCCTTCATGCGACCATTGGCGATCCCGAGCGCTACCATCGCCTGAAATTTCTCTGCGATGACGCTTGTCGGCGAATAGGTGCGGATCTCCGGATCGGGAAAGTCCAGCAGCGTCGCGAAGGAAGTCGGCGGCGCCGGATCCGAGAGGGCGTCGCCAAAGCCGAGGTCGATCGTGATCGGGATGCGCGTTCGTTCGAGAAAGGCGGTCGTTGTTAGCCGCATGCCGCCATATTCGGCTCCCTCGCGGATCGGCCGCGCGGTGAGTGCGTCGATATCGAAAGTCAGCCCGTCAGCCGCCTCGATTTTCATGATCGCGCCGAAATCCGCTATCAGCCGTTCGGCGCTTGCATCGCCGAAGGCGAGAAAGTCGGCGTCGCGGGTGACTCGATTATCGTCTTCGAGCCAGAGCGTGACGAGAAGACCGCCTTTGAGAATGAACTGGTCCCGTAGCGGCGAGAGCGACAGTCGGTAAAGCAGGCGCTCGAGCGCGAAGCGAACGAGCAGAACGTCGAAGGGCTGACGCTCCTTGCGCGCCAATTGGAGCAGCCGGTCCTTGACCGAGGCTGCCAGATTGACGGGTGCCTTAGCCATTGAAGCTGAGCGCCTCGAGATAGGGCTGCATTCGCTTCCAGACCCCGCCCGCTGCCGCGGCCTCGGCGATGTCACCGGGACTCGTCTTGCGCTGGTCGAGCGCTGCGCGCAGACTCTCGACCGCAACCGAGCGATCGACGAGGCGCGGATTACGGAACAGGTCGGCCAGCGTTTTGGGAACCGAATAGATGGGAACATCGACCCCGGCGACCTTGTGATGCTCGATCCCCTGGCGTCGATATTTGTCGGCGAGGCGGACGATCCGGACAGGCGGATAATCGATGACCGGTGCCCAGTCGCTGGGTCCTATTGCTACCCAGACCCGCCGCGGCATCTGGTCGGTGAGCCCGTGGAAAGCGAGCGCCGATACCATGGCGATAACCCCGTTCGGGATGCGCTTGGTGATTTCGGCGAGGCCTTGGTCGGTGTCGATCGCGCGCCGTGAAGCTGATAGAGTCCTCGCGCGATACGGTCGATGTCGCCACTGTCGACCGCGCGAGCGATGGTTTCGGGTGCCACGCCTGCGGCGCGTAGCTCGCGCGCGCGCAGGATCGGATGCGCGCCAAAGAGCGCTCGAAGCGTCTCGCCTTGCGTTATCGATGTGTGCATGTGACAAAACCTCTAACTTAAATGCGATGTATCATAGGTTTTGTCACATGTCATGCAATGATTATGGCGTTCGGAGATGGCCCCGATTCCACTATTTCCTACATTCACCGGTCATGGCATGCCGGTCAGATGGATCAGGAACCGAAATGGAAATCGCGCGCGCTGGCGATCGAATTCTGGTTCGCCGCTGTTCTCGTCGGCGGCTCCTTCATTGCCGGCCTCATCGGCGCGATCCGGTCGCTATTCGGCGGGTGACGTCGCCCCGCTATCCAGCTTCTCAAAGGAGCGTCGGGGCATACGCGCTCGGGGGCTTGCGGCTGAACCACGGGACGTCGGTCCGCTCAACCTCCAACCGGCTTGCCGGATATTGGGTAACGAGCTTCATTGCCTCCTCAGCCGAAGCTTGCAGCCAGGCGTCATGATCGGCGGCGTGAAGAATGACCGGCATCCGGTCGTGAATGTCGAACAGCTCCTCGGTCGCATCGACCATCACCATCGTATAGCAATCGCCCCACTCGTTGGTCGGACGCCAGAGCCCGGCGCAGGCGGCGAGCGGCTGGTCGACGACGCTTAGCCAGGTTCGCGTCATCTTGCCCTTCTCGCCTTCGGCTTCGGCGAAGGCCGTGATCGGGATCAGACAGCGCTGGGCGGGATTGGTAAACCATGTTCGCCAGAAGGTCATCAGCTTGTCGTCGCGGGCATTGTTGACGGGCTTGGGCTTGCTCGTCGGTTTCATATGCTTGAGCCGCACCGGGAAGCCCCAGGTCATCGACTGGAGCGCGCGCGTGCCCGCGTCGTCACGGACCACAAATCCTTGTCCGCCGGGATAGACTTCGCCGGGTTGCGCATTGGTGAGCGGACGCCGCGCACCGAACGCCGAGGCCACTTCGGCGACCGAAGCCTTGAGGGTCACGAGATTGCACATGGCGGCGAGTCCCCTTGGGTGGTTTCGGTCAGGCCGCGCCGAGCATTTCGTCGAAATTCTGCTGGATCGGCGGCATGATGCTGAAGCTATTCTTGGGGAAAGGTCGCAACATGTCCAGCGGCGGCCGCGCCCCCATCAACCAGTCGAACCAGTCCTCGGGGCGGACCACGCCGACGTGGCGATCCTTGTGCGGCGCCAGATCGTCATAGGCCGGGACGGTGAGCACCGCGAAGCTCTCAGGCCACAGGCGGTGCGCCGGACGCCAGACCGCTGCGATGCAGAAGAAAGGCTCGTCGCTGATGAGGCTTGCGGCGTAGATCGTCTTGCCGCGCTTCACGAGGCCGAACTCATTGGCGAGCAGCAGACAGGGGCGATCAATGATCGCGGTCTCGGACTTCAGGAGCGGGATCTGGAATATATCGGCATCGCGCGAGGGCAGCCCCCACAGCATCTCCTTCTCGCATTCGCGCTGGCCGTTCCACACCATCACGCGGTGGAGCTTGCCGATGCCGACCAGCGCGTCGTCCGTCTCGATATCCATGAACTCAGTCCTCAGGCGCGGAAACGGCTGAGCGCGCGCTTCCATTCGCGTTCTTCGGGCATCGGCAGGGCGATGTCATCGGGGCTCGGGTCGACGAGCTCGATCCGCACCGGGCGGACGCGCTTGCCCGTCCGCGCGCCGCAGCGAACACACCAGAATTTCTGGCACGCCTTGACGAGATTGCCGTCCCACATCCTGCACTCGAAGCGCCACCAGATCCCATAGGGATTGAACGTCGCACTATGCCCGCAGCGGCAAACGGGCTTGATCGCCCGAAACCAGGCCGCGGCCTCGAAGACATGCGTGGCGCGATGCTGTCCGTCCTTTGTCCATCCGCCCACGTCACAGGGAGAGTCCAAGCTGGTCGGGGCTTGCGGGCTCCGCGCCGGCACGGACGCTCTCGACGATCGCACGGGCGAGTTCGAACGCGGCCTCGACACGGATGTGATTCGTCGGCGCGGTGATACCCACGCGCGCCCAGCCAGGGGCGGAAAGGATGGTCTCTGCGACTCGGGCAGTATCGATATTGTCCATGCCCTAATGAGAACATAGAGAGAACAATTTGGCAAGTGGGTGACCGGGACAGCGCGGGCGGCCTGCGTGGTCAGCGGGCGCTTGCTGCCGCTGCCGCCCGTCGCCGCCCGGTCCGGGGCGCGCGGCCGCCACCGGCAACGCCAGAAACCGGCGAGGAAGAGATGGCCCGCCCCTGGGCGGCGGACCGCGCGCGGCGAGAGAGGCTCGCCGCCGGTCGCCCCAGGAGAAAGTACCATGAAACTCTTGACCCCCGCGCTCGAGGCGCAGCTTCGCGCCAATCTGGCCACCCGGATCGACACGCTTTCGCGCGGCGAACGCGAGCCGGACCCCAAACCGGTCGTCCGCCTGTTCAGCCCCGTCGGCGCGGCGACCTGGCTCGCGACCGAGATCGATGCGGACGGTATTTTCTTCGGCCTCGCCGATCTCGGCTTCGGCTGCCCCGAACTCGGCAGCTTCGCGCTGTCCGAACTCGAGTCCGTCCGCCTTCCGTTCGGCCTCACGATCGAACGCGACCTCCACTTCACGGCAAGCCACCCGCTATCGGCTTATGCCGAAGCGGCGCGGCGAGCGGGGTCGATCGTGTTGGGGGAGCAAAGGCTCCGGCGCGCGGTCGAACGACTTTCGGGGCGCGGCTGACGCGCCTGGCCGCCTGCCGGGACCGCCACGCGCGGCCCCCGGGAGGAAGAGGGGGGCTGGCGCCTTCGTGACGGGTCCAGGAGCCGGGAGAGTGTCTCGCGGCGGCCCGTCATGGAGAAAGCCCATGGCCAGACAGGCCCCGAAACTCATCCTCAGCCCGTCGCGCGACATCCCGTTCGACCGGCTGTTTCTCTCCCAGTCCAATGTCCGGCGGGTGAAAGCCGGCGTGTCGGTCGAGGCGCTCGCCGACGATATCGACCGGCGAACCCTGCTCCAGAGCCTCAACGTCCGGCCCGAACGCGACGCCTCGGGAAAGGAGACGGGCCGCTATGAAATACCGGCCGGGGGGGCGGCGCTATCGCGCGCTCGAACTGCTGGTGAAGCGGAAGCGTCTCGCGAATGATGCGCCAATCCCCTGCGTCGTGCGCGCGGCGGACAGCGATATTCTCGCCGAGGACGACAGTTTCGCCGAAAATGCCATGCGCGAGAGCCTCCATCCGCTCGACCAGTTTCGCGCGATGCAGGCGATGGTCGACAAGGGCGACGATGTCGAGGCGATCGCGGCGCATCATTTCACCACCCCCGCGGTCGTGCGCCAGCGGCTGAAGCTCGCCGCGGTGTCACCGAAGCTCCACGACATCTATGCCGACGACGGGATGACGCTCGACCAGTTGATGGCCTTCACCGTCGCCGACGATCATCAGCGCCAGGAGGAGCTCTGGGCGCAGCTCGATCACAGTTTCAACAAGAGCCCCGGCTTCATCCGCCAGAAACTCACCGAGGACAGCGTAAGGGTCACCGACAAGCGCGCAGCGTTCGTCGGCGTCGATACCTATGTCACGGCAGGCGGCGGCGTGGTGCGCGACTTGTTTGAGGCCGACGGAGGCGGCTGGCTCACCGACCCGGCGCTGCTCGACCGGCTGGTCGACGAAAGATTGAAAGCTGAAGGCGAGCGCATTCTCGCCGAGGGCTGGAAATGGGTGACCACCTCGATCGACCTGCCGTGGGACGCGACGCGCGACCTGCGCGCGATCGACCGCACGGAGGTCCCGATGACCGACGATGAACAGGCCCGCGTCGCCGCACTCGAGGCTGAAAGCGAGGCGCTTTGCGAGCAATGGTCCGAGGTGCCGGACGTGCCGCCGAAGTGCATGCGCGGATCGATGCCATCGACGCCGAACTCGGCGCGCTCGTCGACCGCCCGCTCGTCTTCGATCCCGCCGAGATGGGACGCGCTGGCGCCTTCGTCTCGATCGACCGCGACGGATCGGTGCGGAACGAGCGCGGGTTCGTGCGGGCTGAGGACGAGCCGGAGCGGGAACTGGCCGATGGCGAGGCTGATCCGGAAACGGAAGCAGGGGGCGAAGGGTCCGGCCTGCGTGGCGGCGGGGATGGCGATCACGTCATACCGCCTGTGGGCAGCGATGGCGAAGACGAATCCGATGCGCTGCGTCCGCTTCCCGATCGCCTCGTGTCGGATCTCACCGCATGGCGCACGCTCGCGCTCCAGGACGCCTTTGCCCAGGATCCGGCCATTGCCTTCGCTGCGGTGCTCCATGCCCTTGTTCTCGGCTGTTTCTATTCCGCTACCCGCGAAAGTTGCGTCGAGATCGCGGCGAACCGCGTCTATTTCAGCAACGCGCCGACGAACCTGCGCGATTGCGCGCCGGCGCAGGCGATCGACGCGCGCGCGTCGGCATGGAAAGAGCGGCTCCCGCAGGACGACAAGGAGCTTTGGGACTTTCTGCTGACCCTCGACGGCGAGGAGCAGGCGAAACTCCTCGCGCACTGCACCTCGCTCTGCGTCAATGCCCAGGCCGAGATCGTTCCCAAATACGACAATGGCCGCATCTCGGCGCACGGCGTGGCGCGCCGGATCGCGCACAGCGATGTGCTGGCGCGGGCGGTTGGGCTCGATCTCGTTGCAGCGGGCTGGCGGCCGACGGTCGAGGGCTATTTCCGCTCGGTGACGAAACCGCGGATCCTCGCCGACGTCGCCGAGGCGCGCGGGACGCAATTTGCCGAGATGATCGATCATCTCAAGAAGGCCGACATGGCGCGCGAGGCGGAACGGCTTCTCGAAGATGCGGCCTGGCTTCCTGAGCCGATGCGCACGCCGGGGCTCGACGATGCTGAACTCGGCGACGCGGAGGGCGATCCCGCCGACTCAGAATTGCCTCCTTTCCTTGCCGAGGATGCAGTCGAACTGGACGGCGCGAACGACGCCGAACTGCCTGTCGCGGCCGAATAATCGGCTTCCGCCCATCACTGACAATCGAACCTCGGACCCGGCAGCGATGCCGGGCCGGGCCCTTTTTTGGAGACCTGACATGAATAATTCAAATCCCATTCGCCGCTCCAACGATGGAGGCTGTCATGGCTGATCGCGTTCCCGCATCGATCGAGATCGGCGGCGAAATCTCTGCTCCAGTTTTCGCAGAGCTGCTCCATATCATCGCCTTTGAGGGCCTGTCGCCCGAATGGGGCGGCGAGCCCTTCGACGCCGAAAGCCGCGTCGTGGGCCAGCCGCTCGCGCTGTTCGACGAGAGTTGCGCCTGGGGCAAGATCGACAATCTCGAGGCCTTCTGCGTCGAGAAAAGTCTGCCCTTTGTCCGTTGGTCGGGCAGCTATCCCGGCGAATGGTCGCCCGAGCGGCTCGTCTACCGCGGCTCGGGTACGGTCGACAGCTATATGATCGATGAAAGCGACCGGGTCCTGCTCGATCGCCGTCTGCTCGTCGAGCTCGGCTCGATCGAGGCTGCGATGGCCTATTTCGACACCGCGGAATTCGCAGTGCCGCCGCTGGTTGTCGAGGGCGATCCGCCGCCGGTACCGGCGGCGGCGGAAAGCGCGGCCGCACCGCGGGAGGCGAGCCATGGCTGATTATTTTTCCCAGACCGTTATCCGTCCGGATATCCCGCGCACTGCGATGACCGCGCTCGAATATAAGGTTCTCGGCCAGATATTCGATCATGAGGATGTCGGCGACGATGTCTATTTCTGCGCCGGCCATGGTCCGAACGATCTGCTGTTCCTGGACCTCGCGGAGGTGAAGGCGCTGCTCACCGAAGATGACGGTGTCGCAAGCGGCCTTGCCGATCTCGTCCGGCAGGAGATTGCCAAATGCGATGCCGACGATGCCGAGCTCGAACTCGATATGTCGGCGATCGGCTTCGAGGGCATTTTCCAGGACATCGTTCAGCGGTCGGCGCTCGACCATGTCGAGGTCGAGGCCGCATGGACCTGCTCGAAAATGCGGCCCGACGGTTTCGGCGGCGCCGCGACGCTGATCACGGCGGACGATATCGAAGCGGTCTCGACGGCGGGATGGCTTGAGGAGGCCATCGCCCGTCTGTCGGGCGATGCCCCTGACTGACGCCTGTCCAGACCATCGTTCACCGACTGCGAAAGCCCGGCCCGCGCGCCGGGCTTTCGCCTTTTCTGGCTCTTGACGCGAGAGGAAGATGTCATGCCCTCGATTATCCAAACGACCGTGTGTTGCCTTGATGAACTGCCCGAGGCCGCAAAGGAGAAGGCACGCGCCTGGTATCGCGAAGGCGGTTTCGACTATGACTGGTTCGAATTTGTTTATGAGGACTTCGAGCGCGTCTGCGACATATTGGGGGTCCGTCTCGACATGACCTCGGTGCGCCTCTTCGGCGGCGGGACGCGCCGGAAGCCCTGCATTTGGTTTTCCGGCTGCTGGAGCCAGGGTGACGGCGCCTGTTTCGAAGGCGATTACAGTTACGCCAAGGGCGCGTTGGCGACGATCCGCCGCTACGCGCCCAAGGATGTCGAACTTCATCGCATCGCCGATGCCCTTGGCTCGATTCAGCGCCGCAACTTCTATCAGCTTAGCGCGCGCATTGGCCATCGCGGTCGCTATTATCACGAATATAGCATGGACATTGTCGTCGAGCGCGACAGCCCCGTCGTCCAGGATATGACGGCTGACGCCGAAGAGGATGTAAGCGAGGCGCTGCGCGACCTGGCCCGCTGGCTCTACGGGCGGCTCGATGACGAATATGAGCATCTGACGTCCGACGCGGCGATCGACGAGATGATCCGCCTCAACGAATATGGCTTCACCGAGGATGGGGTTCGCTTCGGTTGAGAGGGAGAGGCGGGGCCGGGAGGGGGAACCCCCGGATCCTGGAGAGAGCAGCGGGCGGTTCATTCCTGCCCCGCTCTCCTGAGGATTTCAGCCATGCATATGACCTTCCCCGATGCGGCGCGCGGCGCCGCGGCGGCCGCTCGTCCCAGCTCGGTCGCGCCAGCTTCCCGGCGCCTGCTCGATGCCGCTCAGGCGCTTCAGCCTCTGCTCGAGGCGGGCCACCCCTTTTCCACGGCCCAGCTGCGCGAGGCGATGGCACGCGCCTTTGGCGCGAGCGATGCTGCCGGTGCGTGGGACTGGAAGGCGGCTTATGATGCGTGCGAGGCGGCGCAGATCCTGCTGCTTCGCCGCTACGGCGGCGCGCTTGCGACGCAAAACCGCTCGCCGCAACGCGTGCTTGCGATGTGGGAGCGACTTGCCGCGCGCATTCCCACCCAGACGCGCCGCTCAGAGGAAGGCCAGTCACTCCAGCAATTCTCGACGCCTTTGCCGCTCGCCTTTGTGGCGGCGCACGCGGCCTCGATCCATGCCGGAGACCGCGTGCTCGAACCCTCGGCCGGGACAGGCATGCTCGCGATCCACGCCGAACTTGCGGGGGCGAGCCTCGCGCTCAACGAGTTGGCCGACGGTCGCGCCGAGCTTCTCGAGCTACTGTTTCCCGCCGTGCCAATCACGCGTCATGATGGCGCGTCGATCGACGACCG
>JACDQN010000105.1 GCA_015657575.1 Sphingopyxis sp. | reverse complement strand
TCACGCAAAGGCGCAAAGGCGCAAAGAAGAAAAATGCAATCCCGCTGTCGCGGGAATGTTCGAAGTCAGTAAGCGCGCGCGACCGCGAAGGCGACCGCTTCGGTCAGCGCCGATTTCGCCTGGCTCGCGCGAAAGCCGCCGATCGCATCGACCGCGCGCTGGCCATAGTGGCGCGCGCGCGCCAGCGTGTCGGCGATCGTGTCGTGCTTCAGCAGCAGCGACTTGGCATGGGCGAGATCCTCGTCCGACGTCCGGTGCCCGACGATCGCCTGTTTCCAGAATTCGCGCTCCTCGGCGCTGCCGCGCGCATAGGCGAGGATGACGGGCAAGGTGACCTTGCCGTCGCGGAAATCGTCGCCGACGCCCTTCCCCATCGTCTCCTCGTCGGACACATAATCGATCGCGTCGTCGACGAGCTGAAAGGCGATGCCGAGGTTGCGGCCATAGGCGTCGAGCGCCGCTTCGGTCGCATCGTCGCGCTCGGCAACGACCGCGGCGATCTTGCACGCCGCGGCGAACAGTTCCGCGGTCTTGGCGTTGATGATCGCGAGATACTGGTCCTCGCTCGTCTCGATACGGCGCTGCGCCGAGAGCTGGTTGACCTCGCCCTCCGCGATCACCGCCGATGCGCGGCTCAATATCTTGAGCACCTTCAGCGACCCGTCCTCGACCATCACCTCGAACGCGCGGCTGAACAGGAAGTCGCCGACGAGCACCGAGGCGCTGTTGCCCCAGATGATGTTGGCGGTCTTGCGGCCGCGGCGGAGGTCCGATTTGTCGACGACATCGTCGTGGAGCAGCGTCGCGGTGTGGATGAATTCGACCGCGGCGGCGAGCTTGCAGTGGCGGCGGCCCGGATAGTCGAGCAGCTTGCCGCAGGCGAGCGTCAGCATCGGGCGCATGCGCTTGCCGCCGCCCGCGATCAGGTGCCCCGCAAGCTCGGGGATCAGCGGCACTTCGGACTGCATCCGGTCGAGGATGACCGCATTCACCTCGTTCATGTCGGCGGCGACGAGCGCCATCATCGGGTCGAGCGAAGGCGGGCGGTCGCCGTGGAGCTGGTGGATCTCGGCAGTCATGACAAGCGCCGCATTGGCCGGAGGTCCACAATTTTGCAACGACTTTCGGCTTGCCTTGCGACCCCACGCGGTGCCAAGCGTGCCGAGAGGGACCAAGCCCCTTAATTGCCCGTTCGAGGTTTGAAGCGATTTTGTTCAGGGCGAGGAAGCGAGGCGCAGGCATATGAAAATATTCCAAGTCTCGCTGACGCGGCCATGGACAAAATCGGTCAAATCCCGGAGGGACGTCGAAATGGCTTCGATCTCGCCTCCGCGCGGCCTTGCAGATGGAACCACCATCCGCGGCGGCCACGCGAAGGCGATATCTTCGCCATTTCGACGCCTCGAACGGGCAATTAAGGGGCTTGGTCCCTATAGAGGAGCCGCCGAATGGACGACCAGCTGAGCCGTTACCGCCAGAGCATCGACAATATCGACGCGGCGCTCGTCTATATGCTCGCCGAACGGTTCAAGGTGACGAAGGCGGTCGGCGAACTGAAAGCCCGCGAGGGCCTGCCCCCCGCCGATCCCGGCCGCGAGGAGCGCCAGATTGGACGGCTGCGCGACCTAGCGCGCGACGCCGACCTCGATCCCGATTTCACCGAGAAATTCCTGCGCTTCATCATCGACGAAGTGATCCGCCACCATCAGCAGGCGAAGCGGGAGCAAAGCGCGTGACCCTGGACCATCCGATCTTCGCGCGGTGGCCCGCGCAGCACCCCGACCGATTGCAACTGTTCGGGCTGCCCACGCCCAACGGCGTCAAGGTCAGCATCATGCTGGAAGAGTGCGGTCTGCCCTACGAGGCGCACCGCATCGACATCATGGCGAACGAAAGCCACGACCCGGCGTTCCTCGCGCTCAACCCGAACGGCAAGATTCCCGCGATCTACGACCCTGACGGGCCGGGCGGCAAGCCGCTGGCGCTGTGGGAATCGGGTGCGATCCTGATCTACCTGGCCGACAAGACCGACCGTTTTCTGCCCGAGGATCCGGGCCGGCGCTACGAAGCGATCCAGTGGCTGATGTGGCAGATGGGCGGCGCCGGGCCGATGTTCGGCCAGCTCGGCTTCTTTCACAAATTCGCCGGCAAGGATTATGAGGATAAGCGCCCGCGCGATCGGTACGCGGCTGAATCCGTGCGGCTGCTCGGCGTGCTCGACGGCCGTCTCGACGGGCGGACGTGGATCATGGGCGAGGAGTACAGCATCGCCGACATCTCGCTGCTCGGATGGGTACGCAATCTGGTCGGCTTCTACGACGCCGCCGAGATCGTGGGGTTTGAGCGGTTCAGGAATATTCAGTCGTGGCTCGACCGCGGCCTCGCCCGGCCGGCGGTGCAGCGCGGACTGGTGGTTTGCGCAACCTGAATTTTGGGGATTTCGACCGATAGCAGCCGGTTGCGGATGGACCGGAAACGGATCGACATTGAATGTCGCATCCCCGAGCGAAGACGAGGGGCTATGCCGAGCGAAGTCGAGGCAGCAGCGTCGCAGGTTCTCGCTTCGCTCGAACAAGCCCCTCGTCTTCGCTCGGGGATGCGGCTGATTGGAATGCACCGCAAGGAGGCAAACGTCCGCTCCCCACCCCTAAGCCGACTATCCCGCCGGCAGCCGTAGCCGCACGAGCAGCCCGCCCAGATCCTCGCTCTCTTCGAGCATGATGCTGCCCCCATAAATCTCGGCCACATCGCGCACGATGGCAAGACCGAGGCCGGTACCGGGCTTGCCGCTGTCAAGGCGAACGCCGCGGTCGATCACACGGCCGCGGTCGGCGGGCGAAATGCCGGCCGTCGTCCTCGATGATGATTTCGGCCATATTGCCCTCGCGCTGGACGGTCACGAAGACGCTGCCGCCGCCATATTTCGCCGCGTTTTCGAGCAAATTGCCGATCAGTTCATCGAGATCCTGCCGCTCGACGCGGGCGATCAGCGCCTTGTCGCCCGCAGCATCGAGCCGGACATCGGGATAGAGCTGCGCCACCGCGCGCGACACGCTGTCGACGCTGTCGCGGACGTTGGCGCGCGCCTGCGCCGCACCGCGCCGCCCGACGGCGCGGGCGCGGGCGAGGTGGTGCTCGACCTGGCGCTGCATCGTCGCCGCCTCGCGCCGCACCGTGTCGGCGAGTTCGGAAGTCTGGCTGGTCGCGCTGTTGACGAGCACGGTGAGCGGCGTTTTCAGCGCATGGGCGAGGTTGCCCGCGTGGAGCCGCGCTTCCTCGGCCTGCTTTTCGTTATGCGCGAGCAGCGCGTTGAGTTCGTCGACCATCGGCTGCACCTCGAGCGGTAGCGGCTCGACGATGCGGCGGTTCTGCCCGCCGCGCATCGCCGCGATCGCGCGGCGGATATGGCGCAGCGGCCAGAGGCCGTAGAAGGTCTGGAGCGCCGCGAGGATGATCAGCCCAAGCCCCAGCAGCGCGAGGCTGGGGATCAGCGTCTGGCGCACCGCGCGGATCTGTGTGTCGAGCGATTCGCGCGACTGCGCGATCTGAAAGCGCCATTTCGTGTTGCTTCCGGGCAGCACGACGTCGCGTTCGAGGACGCGCAATTCCTCTTCGGGAAACTGGTTGCTGTCGTAGGTGTGCAGCTGCCGGTCGTCGTGCCTGTCCGACGTGTCGAGACGCCGTTCCCACAGCGAGCGCGACGAATAGGGTTCCTGCCGCCCGCCGCTGATCTGCCAATAGAGGCCGCTATAGGGTTCGAGGAAGCGCTGGTCGCCGAGCGGTTCGATCATCCGGACCTCGCCATCGGGACCGATCTCGGCCGAACGGATCATCGCGATCAGCACATATTCAAGGCCCGAATCGAAGTTGCGCGTGATCGCGCCGGTCAGAACGCGATCGAGCGCGAAGCCGCCACCGATCAGCAGCACCGAAATCCACAGCGCCGCGATCGCGATCATGCGCCGCACCAGCGAGCCGGTGATCCGGCTCGACAGCGCTGGTGACTTTGCCGTGTCGGCGTCGGTCAGGTCGGGATCGGCGTCGGCCATGCCCCGCGGGCTCAGCCCTGCGGGTCGTCGAGCTGGTAACCGAGACCGCGGATGGTGGTGATGATGTCGGCGCCCAATTTCTTGCGAATGCGCGTGACGAAAACCTCGATCGTGTTCGAATCGCGGTCGAAATCCTGATCGTAGATATGCTCGATCAGTTC
>JACDQN010000104.1 GCA_015657575.1 Sphingopyxis sp. | reverse complement strand
CCGCCGATCTACGAAGCGCGCGGCATCGTGACGCATGTCGACGGCATGGCGCCGATCGATCAGGTCAACGACGCGATCGAAACCATTCTCGCGACAGGCCGCTAGTCAGACTTCCCGGTGCCGTTTATGAAGGGCGCCAAGGGGAGAATGGGCGATGCATTTAAGAAAATATCTGACGGCGCTGGCTGTTCCGGCCGCGGTTATTTCCGCGAGTGCGGCGCATGCCAAGGTCATCGACCAGAGCGAGATCGGCTTTACCGTCGCGCACACCGCGCAGGTCGCGGCGAGCCCGGAGGATGTGTGGACGATGCTCCGCATGCCGCAGAAATGGTGGTCTTCCGAGCATAGCTGGTCGGGCGACGCCGCCAATTTCTGGCTCGATTCGCAGGCCGGCGGCTGCTTCTGCGAAAAACTGCCCGATCCCACGGGAGCGACCAGGCCGGGCGGCGGGCCGGGACCGGGGATGGGCAGCGTCCAGCATGCGCGCATCCTCTTCGCCAGGCCGAACGAGATGATGCGCCTTTCGGGCGCCTTCGGCCCGCTGCAGGGCGAGGCGCTGACCGGTACGCTGACGATCCAGATCAAGAAGACCCCGACCGGCAGCGCGCTGCGCTTCGATTATGTCGTCGGCGGCTATATGCGCTTCAAGGTCGCCGACATTGCGCCCGCGGTCGACAAGGTGATCGGCGCACAGCTCGGCGGCCTCGCCGAGGCGCTGGGCGGCGCATTGCCCCCGGCACGCGACGAGAAAGCGGCGCCCGAACCCGCGCCGAAACGCGATGCGGACACCAAGCCGGCGCCCGACGACGCCGGGCTCGATACGGTCGCCGCCGATCTCGCCAAGGACGAAGAGACCGCGACGCCCGAGTGACGGTCAGGCTTCCGGTTTGCCGCGAAGCTTGGCAAGCGCCGCGAAAGGACCCACTTGCTCCTCGCTCAGCACGCCCTTTTCTGCGAGGATGCGGTCGGCATCCGGGTGACGCGGAAAGGGATCGAGCGCGAGCGACAGCGTCTGCACCGCCGCTTCGCCCAGGTCGATCCGTTCGTTTTCGAGCGGCAGGATGTCGCAATCGGAATCGCTGATCTCGATTTCCTCCTCGGCGCTCCCGGCGTCGATATCGCGCAGATATTTCAGGTCGAAACCCTCGTTCAGCGTTGTCGGAACCGGCAGGTCGGTCGCCGCGCAGCGCTGGACGACATCGGCGCCGATCGCGCCTTTGACCGCGATCCCGCCTGCCGCCGCCCGAACCTCCGCCTTGACGGTAAAGCGCGACACTTCGATCAGGCCCAGCCGCTGCGCGATGCGCGCGCGCGCGCCGGCATCGGCCTCGATCGCGACGTCGCGTCCCTGTCCCGCCTCGGCGACGGTGACGATGTGCGAGAATTCGGGGGCGGTCATGCGGTCTTGCCGGGAAGCCGATCGGCGGCGACGAGCGTGCCCACCGGCATCGCCGCAAGCGCGCCGCGCAGCGCCGCGACCTCGGTCATGACATGGGCGAGCCCGGCCGCATCGGGCTGGTGCCCGCGCCACAGGTTGCGCACCAGCGCCGCGGACAGCTCGTCCGACCCGTCGGGCGCGCGATAGGCCGCGAGCCGGCCGCCGAGCGCGCCGACCATCCGGCCGACCTGCTTGCCGACCACCATGTCGCCGAACCCGATCTGGCGCATCTGCCCGTCCATGTCGTTTACGAACAATTCGGTCAGCTGCACGCCATCGAGCATATGCGCCGGATCCGCATCGATCCGGTGCAGGACGAGCGCCAGCACCAGGCCGATCATATCGAAACGGCCGTCGAGCGTGTCGGGAACGCCGCCCTCGACATACCAGTGCGGCGCGCGCGCGGTCGCGACGACGGCGTTCCACAAGGGGCGGCGCGCCTCGCGCGGGTCGGGGGCGGATTTGAAGAGATTGCGGAGCGAGATCATGTTTTTCGCTTAGGCCTATTCGGCGCAGCCGAAAAGGGGCGCCGGTCAGCTTGTGGCAAGCTTTGCCGCGGCACAAGCTGCTTGTGCCTCTTGCCCGCTTGCGGTTAAGAGGCGCGAGAACATGCGCCGCGCCGCCGGACCGGAACGGGCGGGCAGGCGCAACGGAGATATTTGATGCCGAATTTCATCGCTTCGCTTCCCGCGCGCCGCGCGCGTCTGGTCATGGCGGGGCTGGTCGTCGCGTTGAGCGTCAGCGGCTGTACGCAGCTCAAGGGCCGTCAGGGCTATGTCGTCGATCCGACGCTGACCAATGCGATCACCCCCGGCGTCGACAACCGCGAATCGGTCGAAAAGACGCTTGGTCGCCCGACCTTCGTCGGCCAGTTCAGCGACAATGAATATTATTATGTCGCACGCGAAACGCGGCAGCTCGCTTTCGCCAAGCCGCGCCCCGTCGGCCAGGAAGTGCTGCGCGTCCGCTTCGATCCCGCGGGCAATGTCGTCGCGGTCGACAAGACCGGTCTCGAGCTCGTGAGCAAGATCAGCCCCGAAGGCGACAAGACGCCGACGCTCGGCCGCGAGCGCAGCTTCTTCGAAGATATCTTCGGCAATATCGGCGCCGTCGGCGCGCCGGGTGCGGGCGCACCCCCGGGGCAGTAAGCTCCGATCGTAAGGGAAAAGGAAGCGGCGGCGCCCCTGTGGCGACCGTCGCTTTTCTATTGCCGAGTTCTGTTTACTGGGCGATCCCGCCCGCAGCGAGCACCGCCAGCGTGACAAGGTCCGACGCGGTCGACGACATGGTTGCGACCTGCACCGGCTTTTCCATGCCCACCAGCATCGGGCCGATTACCGCGCCGCCGCCGAGTTCGCGCAGCAGCTTCGCCGACAGGTTGGCCGACTGCAGCCCCGGCATGACCAGCACGTTCGCCGGACCCGACAGGCGGCAGAAGGGATAATTCTTCATCGCGCGCAGGTTGAGCGCCACGTCGGGCGCCATTTCGCCTTCATATTCGAAGCCCGGATTCCGCGCATCGAGGATGCACACCGCCTCGCGGATATTGTCGAGCCACGATCCCGGCGGATTGCCGAAGGTCGAATAGGAGAGGAAAGCGACGCGCGGTTCATGCCCCATCCGCCGCGCGACATGCGCGGTGCGCTCGGCGATATCGGCCAGCATTTCGGCCGTCGGCCGCTCGTTGACCGTCGTGTCGGCCATGAAGATCGTATGGTGCTGGTCGACGAGGACGTGGATGCCGAACGGCGTCTTGCCCTCGGCATGGTCGATCACCCGGCGCACTTCGCGCATCGATTGCGAATAGGTGCGCGTCGTCCCCGTGATCATCGCATCGCCGAGGCCCATTTTGAGCAACAGCGATCCGAAGATGTTGCGGTCGCGATTGACCATGCGCTCGACGTCGCGGCGCAGATAGCCGCGCCGCTGCAACCGCTCGTACAGCATGTCGACCATCTCGGGCACATGCGGCGAATTGACGCTGTTGTGCACCTCGAAGCTTTCGGCGTCGGGCACGCCCATCGCGCGCAGCTTGTCGTGCAGCCCCTCGCGTCCGACGAGCACCGGAATGCCGTAACCGCCGTCGCGGAACTGGATCGCGGCGCGCAGCACGACTTCCTCTTCGCCCTCGGCAAAGACGACGCGCTTCGGATTGTTGCGCGCGGCTTCGTAAGCGAGCGTCAGCACCGACGTCGTCGGGTTCAGCCGTGCCCGCAGGCGCGTGCGATATTCGTCGAGATCGGCGATCGGCTGCTGCGCGACGCCGGTGTCCATCGCCGCCTTGGCGACCGCAGCGGGCACGATTTCCATCAGCCTCGGGTCGAAGGGCGAGGGAATGATATATTCGGGACCGAAGCTCGACGCCCGCCCGCCATAGGCCGCCGCGACCTCTTCGGGCACCTGCTGGCGCGCGAGGTCGGCGATCGCATAGGCGGCCGCGATCTTCATCTCTTCGTTGATCGCGGTCGCGCGCACGTCGAGCGCGCCGCGGAAGATGAAGGGGAAGCACAGCACATTGTTGACCTGATTCGGATAGTCCGAGCGCCCGGTCGCGATGATCGCGTCAGGGCGTGCCGCGCGCGCATCGGGCGGCGAGATTTCGGGATCGGGGTTCGCCATCGCAAAGATGATCGGCGCGGACGCCATATCCTTGACCATTTCGGGCTTCAGCGCGCCGGCGGCCGACAGGCCGAGGAACACGTCGGCACCGACCAGCGCCTCGGTCAGGTCGCGCGCCTCGGTCGGGACGGCGTGCGCCGACTTCCACTGGTCCATGCCGTCGGTGCGGCCCTGATAGATGGTGCCCTTGCGGTCGCACATGATGACATTTTCATGTTTGACGCCCATCGACTTGATCAACGAGGTACAGGCGATCGCCGCGGCGCCGGCGCCGTTGACGACGACTTTCACCGTCGCAAGGTCGCGGCCGGTCAGGTAACAGGCGTTGATCAGGCCCGCGGCGGTGATGATCGCGGTGCCATGCTGGTCGTCATGGAACACCGGGATGTTCATCTTCTCTTTCAGCGCGGCTTCGATGATGAAGCAGTTGGGCGCTGCGATATCTTCGAGGTTGATGCCGCCAAAGGTCGGCTCGAGCAGCTCGACCGCGTCGATGAAGCGCTGCGGATCCTCGGTCTTCACCTCGATATCGATCGAATCGACGTCGGCGAAACGCTTGAACAGCACCGCCTT